>CAZYRU010000042.1:0-7268 GCA_964649995.1 uncultured Gammaproteobacteria bacterium | reverse complement strand
CTATCTTTTTTTTGTCTTAAAACAAGATAGGGCTTGTTTTTTTTCTATTATCAATTATTATATAAATATTAAAATAAAAAAATATGACTTCTAAAATAAAAATTGCTTTTTTCTCTCTATTTTCTGGAATTAACCTTTTTTTCGCTTCTTCTGTTTTTGCTATCTGCCCTGTTTGCGTTGTAGGCGTAACAAGCGGACTTGGCTTGGCTCGCTGGTTAAAAATAGACGACACTATCACTGGACTTTGGATTGGAGGAATGGCGATAGTTTTAATTACTTGGACGATTGAATGGCTAGCAAAGAAAAACATCAAATTTAAAGGAATAGAAATTTTAACTATTGTTTTTTATTATATTTTAATAATCTGGCCATTGCATTCAATTGAAGTTATCGGAGAACAAAATCATGAAATTTGGGGAATGGATAAGTTGATTTTAACAATATTTTTAGGAAGTGGTTTCTTTTTTGGGTTTGAAAAGTGGTATCGAAATATGAGAGCAAAAAGAGGAAAATCAATGTTTCGTTATCAAAAAGTTATTTGGCCACTAATCCCCTTGATTATCCTTTCAATCTTCTTTTATTTTGTTACCAAATATAATTTACTCTGCTGTTACGAATAATTTAAAACCGCCCAAGGCGGTTTTTAATTACCAGCTTCCACCGCCCCCGCCACCAAATCCGCCTCCAGAAAAACCTCCACCCCCAGAAAAACCAGAACCTCCCCCGGCAGCAATACTTGTAAAAGTGTTTGTAATAGTTGAGTTAAAACTATTTAAATCATCTACAAGCACCATGCTCGAAATAGCGAACCCTGAAGGTGAAGAATACCAACCATTGGTTGTTTGTGTATAAATACCTTCGAATCGTTTGGCCCATTGCTTTTCAACCCCTAAAACCATAGCGTAAGGCAAATACCTTTCAAAGGTTTGCGGATTTTTTTGGGGCGCATTGTGAAATTCAATTCTTTTTCCTTCGGCCACCTTTAAATATAATTTTAAGCCTTCAATATGTTCTTTAGTGTAAACCCCTTTTTGGGTTCGACGCGACACAAAGAATGGAAAAAATATAATTACGATCTGCGCCAAAATTATCGCTAAAACCGGCCACAAGGAAGGAATTGCATTTTCAAAATAAATCCAGGCCGCTAAAACAAATAATATTTCTCCAATTGCTAAAAGCAATAGAATCGGTTTCCAAAAATTCTTATTAAAATATTGCTTGTCTTCTAAGTCTTTTACTGTTTCGCTACTGACATCATTTAAAGTTTTTCCACTAAAGTTAAATTTACGGTTACGTTTCGCTAAATCTGAAACCAAAATACTGTCGCTATCTTCAAATAAATAATCTAATAAATTTTTGTCGTAAATACGGCTCTTTGAAGTTAATTCATCGCCGTTTTTTAACTTTTCAAATAAATAATCAGCTGATCCAAAAAGCCAAGTTTTTTCCTGTTTGGTTATTTTTAAATAACCGTTAATTGCCAAATAAATCAGTTCAGCGGAGATATCACAATTATCGGTCCGCTGGTCAAAGATAGTTCCAACTTCAATTGGGGTAAGATTATCCGGAATATCATATTCGGCAATAATTATTCCCTTGCCTTTAGGGCCACGACCATAACGCATCCAAACAAACAATAAAACTGTAAAAATTATTATCGGCAAAATTAGAACCCAGTTATCTATTAAAATATTTTTAATTATTTGTTCTTGCGTAGGCGCAATCACTATTCCTTTCGGTAGCATAATAAGCGCGCTCATATTTTCACCTAGCTCTAAACTGGAGAAAAAATTAATATAAGTACTTCCGTTTTTGTCTGTAACAGAACTATTGCAATTAGCTGTACTACCATAAACGCCCGTGAAACACTTAAAATCAAAATTATTTGAATCGGCATTTAATTCTTTTGGAATAATAACCGTTGCGCCAATTTTAACAATCGGAACCTGCCAATCAAAACCGTTAATGTTCCAATAAAATTCATCGTGGTTATCAAAATAATTTATTGCCCGTTCGACTTTATAACCAATAACAAAAGTATGGACTCCGGTTATTAATTTATCCGCATCCCCGATCTTTATCCTTAAATTATTGTCAGAATATGATTTTTCAACCGGATAATTATTGCCAGCTTCATCTTTAACCGAAATATTGGAAATCCTCAGATTATAGGCAAAATTATTTCGAGTGTAACGGACTGGAATGTCACGATAAATTCCATGCTTTTTTTCTAATTCAAAATCATAAGTAATAATTTCATTAATCAATAAAGAACTATCTTTATTAACAATTATTTTTGCTTCATAATTTTCTATTTTTTCAGCCGAAGCTACTGGTACTAAGAAAAAAAAGAAAGCTAAAAAAATAAATAGCTTCAAAAAATTAATTATCTTCATGATTTTGCCATATTAAAAAATAAAATTAAAAAATCTAAAATCATCTAAATTTTTTAATTTTCTTCTTCTTCGGTTGGGTTGTTAAAATTTTTATCTTCAGTTTCTAGCTGATTTAAATTGTCTGTTTCAGACTCTGAAGATTTTTTAATTTCTGGTAGATAATTTTCCGAATCAGAATTTGAAGTTGGCGGAATATTATTTGAAAAATTTTGAAAAGAATCAAACAAATTAAAACTAGTAGTAATGGTTACGTAAACTAAACAGCCAATCACAAACAAGGCCCCGATTATCCAAAAAGGTTTTTTTATTTTATCAGGGTTTAGCTTTGCTTCCATTTATTTTAATTTTAAGAATTATTCTTTATTTCTTCCTTTAAAATAAGAACGCTTAAGATTGTGGCAATAGTAAAGAATACCGCTCCCCAAAAATGAGGAGACATTAAAACATTTATTAAGCCGTTACAATCCCCCACGCAAGGTACTTCTGTAATAAAAGTGGCCAAATCTCGAGGAAAATTTATCCAAGCGTTAAAAGTTCCCAGGAAAAGAATTAAAAGCTGTAAAAATGCTATTTTTCTCATTTTAATTTAATTAATAATCTAATTTCTATCCGATTATTAAAATAATCGGACAGTGATTAAATTACCTAGTTACGCTAATAGTTGCTCCATTTTCTCCAGAAGCAGCCACAGTAATTCTGCCAGTAGTGGCAGATTTTAAAATAGTATAATTAACGTTGTTGTCTGTTGCTCCAGATGGATCGACTGGAATGGAAACAAGATATTTTCCATCATCAGTTAAGACCGATAAATCAACTAATCCATCGGTTTCGCAATCAGCGGGAAGGGTTCCGGTTTTGCAAATTCCAGTAGCAGTTGCAGGAATGTCCGGCAATGCCCCCTTGTTGTCGATTGAGTATTGATAAACCCCATTTAAAATCGTGTTAACATCAACCGATCTTTGAGCATTTCTAGTATCAGCTAATTGCTTAACTGGATTAATCGCTAAAATAACAATTCCGGCTAAAATAGCAATCGCTGCCACAACTAGTAATATTTCCAATAAGGTAAAACCTTTTTTATAATTCATAATTCTATTTATCTTCTAAATATTATAATTAATATTTATTTTTATTATCTAGTAACGCTAATGGTTGTTCCTTCGGCGTCAGGAGCATTCACGGTAATTCTACCATCAGCAGTTTTTACAATAGTATATCTAACGCTATTAGCATTTGTTGAACCAACCCCAGCAGGATCAATTGGCATTGAAACAATATATTTTCCACTGGCAGTTAAAACCGATAAATCAATTAAACCAGTGCAAGTGCCTGCGGTCTTGCAAATTGGAGTAGCTGTAGTGGTAATGGTCGTAGGTAAAACACCTTTATTATCAATAGTATATTGATAAACCGCATTTAAAATCGTGTTAACATCAACCGATCTTTGAGCATTTCTAGTATCGGCCAATTGCTTGGTTGGATTAATCGCTAAAATAACGATTCCGGCTAAAATAGCAATCGCTGCCACAACTAATAATACTTCTAATAAAGTAAAACCTTTTTTATAATTCATAATTATTTTTGAAAAAATTATTATTTTACCGACCTTTTTATTTTAAAATTATTATACCACATATTTTAAAAAATTATAGCCCTTCTTCCCAAAAAGATATTTGAATGAGCGGATTAATGGCGTTAATTAAAATACTTACTTTTCTAATTGATTCTCCAGATGTTCCACTAGTAAAAATTGATCTACTCTCCCCCCCTAAATTATTAACCGTATAGGTACAAGAACCGTTTCCAAGCATAATAGTATTAGTTCCAGAATATGTTTCCAGGTCTCTAATCATTTGCAGAGCCTCTTCGGCACAAGCATTGGCTAAAGCCCTTGCTTCAGCTGAAGTTTCTAATGATCGCGCTGATTTTATTGTTCCAACTCCAGAAATTATTACTGAAATCGCGATAGTCAAACTAATTGCGCTTACAACAAGCAAGCTGAAAAGCGTGGCAAACCCAAAATTATCTTGTTGATGAAGCTGCATAAAATTTTTTTGAATAATCGTATTCATTTCTTCCACTATTATTAATTCGCGATAAAATAAAAGAAAAATTAATACTGTCTTTTAAAGAAGTAGCTGAATAATTTTCAAAAGACAACTCTGATAAAAAAACCAAAGAATTAGTTAAAGCAATATTTTCGCCGGTTCCCTCTTTGATATACAAAACTCCACTTTCTTCAAAAAAAATAGTTGGATTTTTTAAAGAATCAGACATTTCTAAAGATAAAACTGAATTATTTTCTCCAGGAATCGGACTATTTACTCCAGCAGAATTTCTAATCGTTTGGTTTATTAATCTCATTACAAATAACCCCTGAGAATCAATTTCGGCCACGGTTTGATTTTTAATATTTGTTTGCAATAAAAAAATCAAAAAAAAAGAAATCATAAAAATCACCAAAGAAGAAATTCCAACGTATAATACTGCTTCTATTAAAGTAAAACCTTTTTTATTCATTACTCTGGTTTAATTATTATTAAATGGCTTTGACCATTTTGAGCTGTTGGCGAACCAGCTGCTAATAATCTATCTTTTGATTCATTATAACAAACTCCATAACCATTAAAAGTTCCGGGAATATCAAGTGAGCTTAATAAAGAAATACTGCTTGGATTAGAAATATCATAAATTTTAATTTCTGCAGATGCTTCGCCATTGGCAACGGCTAAATAATTATTATTATTAAAAACACTGAAAGAATTCGGGACTCCGGAAACACTTATACCGGTTGTAGAAATCAAAGTCGGAGCAGTTGGATTAGAAACATCAATAGCATAAAATCTATTTTCCGTTACTCGGCCGATAAAAGCTGTGTTTCCAGCAATTGTCACAGTAGTAGCATTATAGCCGTTATTAGTACCGGTAATATTTAAAGAGTATCTTTTTGTTAAAGATAAATTATAAGGATCGGAAATATCAATTACCTGGAACTCCCGATTGTTATCTTCGCTAGCAAGATAAGCATAATTTCCAGAAACAACAACATCTTTGGTGTTTGCTTCTAAACTAAGAGAATCAACATATGTTGGATTAGCAGGATTAGAAACATCAATGATATAAAATTCATCTCGGCCACTTACTCTGCTTTGATTAGTAGTTAAATAAATCATTCCATCCTTATACCAAAGCCCATTTCCGTCAGAAGTACCAGGAGTATTATAAAATCCTACTTTAACAGGATTAGATTTATCGGTAATATCAATTATTTGTAATTCTTGATCACTATTTGTTGAAGTAACATAAGCATAATTTCCAAAAACAGTCATTTTTTGAAGGCTGGTATTTAAACTGCAATTCGCGTTCGGACAAGAGCCCATGGTAATAGGATTGGCTGGGTCAGAAATATCAGTAATAGCAAAATAAGGGCTAGCAAGAGTTCTAATAATATAAGCATAATTTCCTTCTGTTTCGACATCAATCGCTGCTCCTCCGCCAGAATAAGCCACTGATGATTCAATAGATGGAGAGGTCCAGTCTCCGATTACAATTCCAAGCTTCATCCAATTGGTTAAATAAGTGATTTCTTCCACTTCCCGATAATTTCCATTATCAGTCCAACCAACTGTTACGGTAACTATTTTTCTGTCTGGATCCAAGTCTGAAATTTCTATTTCCCGGCTAAAAATATCAATTATTTCTGGATAGATTGGCGAAAGCGCCCATTGATTTCCTGTTGTTGTTAAGCCATAAGTACCGCTACTAAGAGTAGAAAAATCATTATCGCGAATATTCCTAATTGCTTCTAATCCTTGTTCAGCTAAAAATGAAGCTTGGGAACGATCGCCAGACAAACGAGACCCCTGCTGACTATAAACCAAAATTGAACCCAAAGATACTGCAATCATTCCTAAAAGAGTGACCGAAAGAATTGCTTCAATTAAACTAAATCCTTTTGTTGAAAAATATTTCATTTTAATAATCAATCATTCCTTTAGTGTTTATTTGAATCTGGCTTGTTTCATTATTCGGACCAGTTAAGGTGATTGTGCCAAAAGCACTTGGCTCTCCCAAAATTTTAGAAAAAACTATTTCATTGATTCCAGATGGAATAATAGTCTGAGGGAAATCAAAAACCTCATCAAAAGAATTGTTTCGCGATTCATAATTATTGCCCTGGAATAAAGTTATTTTTCCTAAATCTATTCTTACCCCCCAAGTTGAATCTCCAGACATATCCTGGGCTAAAGCCTGAGCTCTTCTTAAACTCGAAACAATATTATTTCTTTGCGCATCAACTTCATTTTTATTTTGAAAATAATTAGAAACCGGAACAGAGGCCCCAGCCAAAATAATAACTATGGCAACTGAAAGCATTACTTCTAAAAAGGTCATATTTAAATTTTATTTATACCGCCAATGATTCCATAAATCGGCATAATTATAGCCAAGGCTAAAAATAAAACTCCGATCCAAATTACCACCAAAAGCAATGGCTCTAAGATTACAGATAAATTTCTCGTTGTTTCTTCTAGCTTTTCTTCATAAATATTGGCAATATTCAATAAAGTTTCGGAAAGATTGCCAGTATTTTCGCCCACGATAATCATTTGTTGAATTGGGCCAGGAATTAAATTTTTAATTTTTTTATTTCCAAAAAATATCTTTTGAAATGAATTACCTTCTTCAAGCTCTTTTTTAATTTTTAAATACAGGGCACGATAATTATAATATTCAGCTGTTGTGCTTAGTGATTCCAAAGAGTCAGTAATAGACAACCCTGATTGTAATAATATTCCCAGCATATATCCAAATCTTGCCAATTCTATTTCTTGAATTAATCTTTTTGTGGCAAAAAATTTAAAAGATAAA
>CAZYRU010000041.1:0-7438 GCA_964649995.1 uncultured Gammaproteobacteria bacterium | reverse complement strand
TGCAAAAACTAAAGAAAATGATTTGAAATTAAGCCTTATTCTCTATGGAGATACTATTTATCGGAAAAAAATTTTTGATTTAGAATATTTAGATAAATATACGGACGAAATTTTTATCATGGCATATGATTTTCATAAAAGCGGTGGTGAACCCGGGCCAAATTTTCCTTTAATGGGTAAAGAAAAGTATGGTTATGATTTTCAAACTATGATTGAGGATTACTTAAGTTTTATTAAAGCGGATAAAATTACAGTTATTTTTGGGATGTATGGTTATGAATGGGTGGTAGATGAACAAAAAAGACCTCTTAAAAGAGCCACGGCCTTAACGCTTAATAATATTAAAGATCAGTTTATTAAAAACTGTAATTGGCAAGATTGTGTGATTAAACGTGATGAATTATCGCAGGAAACAGAGATTAATTTTATAAACTCTCGTGTGGTTGATGGAATTGGAAGAGTTGATTATCACGTTATTTGGTTTGAAGATGAACAATCGGTTAAAGCCAAGACAGATTATCTTAATAAAAAAGGTATTAGGAGTACGGCTTTTTGGGCTTATGGCTACTTTTAAGATTAATTTTTTTCTTTTTAGATGAAGTAAGAATTCCTAACTCTTTGAGTTTCCACATAAACAAAGCGCCTTTATTACGAGCATTACTATCAATAACATAGCGCAGTGCTTTTTCCAGCACTGGACGCGGCAAAGTTTTAGCTAATTTGATATAGAGACTTTTTCTTTTTTCATCTTGAAGTTTTTTAGCTAGATAAAGGCCAAAAGCTTGAAATTCGCGCGAGATATATTTATCTTCTAAAGGATTGAATTTTTTAAGAATATTTTTAATCGATTCCATTTTTAGTTGTTAAGAACTTCTAGATATAAAGGTAGAATTTTATGCCAAGAATATTGGGGAAGGAGTTTTCTTTGGGCTTTGACAATAAGCTCTTTTTTTAGATGAGGTTGAGTGAGGATATGATTTAGATATTGGGTAATAGCGTTAATATCTTTTGGATTAAAACTAGGTATTTGTTGGTTAAAGATTTCTCCTAAAGCGCTTAGATTGGAAACTATTGGTAAGCTACCGCAAGCAATCGACTCAAGTGGAGGTAAGCCAAATCCTTCTTCGTAGGATAAGAAGATAAAAGCTTGTGATAAAGCATAAAAATAACACAAATCTTCCTTAATAATAAAATCATTATAAGTAATAATCTTGTTGTTTAGAGAATGTTCAAAAACGTATTTTCCTGTGGGAGAGTGGTGATTAAGTGCTGGTCCAATTAATACTAATTTGAGATCGCGGAAAGAGGGTTTTTTAGTCAATTGATGAAAAATTCTTACTGTGCCCAAAGTATTTTTATATTCCCGTTGAGAATTAATACCCAAGATATAATAGGTTGGCAAATTATATTGTTTAATAATTTGTCGAGAATAATTTTCTCGTATTTTAAAGCTTTCAAACATCTGTCCCACGCCTTCATAGCAGACAATAATTTTATTTTCTGGTAGATTCAGATATTGCATAATTTCTTGTTTAGAGGTTTGAGAAATAGTAATAATTTTATTAGCTTTTTGACAGCCTATTTTAAACCTATTGTATAAATATTTTTCAATACAAGAGTATCTTTCTTGATATTTCCAATGAAAAACATCATGAACAACTACTATCTTTTTTGCTGGAGTTGGGTAGGAAGTAGCAATTTGGTAAGGATGAAAAATAAGTGTAGGTTTAAATTTACGAATAGTTTTAGGAAAAATAAATTTTTCCCAAAAAAAGACAAGATAACGATGAAGGTTATCGTTTTTTACCCCAAAAAAGCGTAGTAGTTTAAGCATCGGATCAATATTAACCAATTCAAAATTAAACTCCGGATGATTTTTAATAAAAGTAAGATCAAAAGGAGTATCTTTAATATTAAAGTTAGGAACAATAATTTTATTCTGCGTTTTTTTAGCTTGATTTTTAAGCTGGTAATAGGCTATGAGAAAGGATTCTAAATAAGATCTTGTGCCTCCATATTTAAAGACTAAAGGAAGGCCATCAATTACCATCATAATTTATTTTTGTTCAGTAATATTTTGTGGTAAAGTTCTATAAATTTATCAGCGACTTTATTCCAAGAATAGTGTTCTTTAATAGTAAAGGCAGCGTTTTGAGCGACCTTATTTCTTAATTTTTCATCTTTTAAAAGTTGAAGAATTATCTCAGCAAGTTTTTTACGATCGTGAGGATTAATTATAAATCCATTTAGGCCGTCAATAATTATTTCCCGACAACCAGCGCTATTGCTCACAATTGAGGTGGTGCCACAAGCCATTGATTCTAGCGGTACAATACCAAATGGTTCATATCGTGAAGGAAAAACCAAAAGATCGGCTTTGCGGTAATAAGAGGGTAGCAGGTGGGATTCAATATGACCTAAGATAGTAACTTTTTCTGAGAGGTGATATTTTTTAATCAAATGGTAGATTTTTTTGGAAAACTCTTCTTCCTCAACTGATTTAGGAATATTTTTTGCTCCACCCCCGCCGATATAAATATGAAAATCAATTTTATTTTTAATCAAATTAGCCGCATCCAAGAGGCGATCAATTCCTTTATTAGGTACCATTCGACTGACAGTTAAGATGGAGTTTTTAACTAAATTAATTTGTTTATCATATTTGTTGTGGTGCGGATTATAAACATCCGTATCAATACCGGGAAAAATAACAAATAATTTCTCAAAATCTACCATATAATGTTCGAGAATTTTAATTCTTAAACTTTCCGCTTGTAAGATTACTGCATCAACCCGATTAAGGATTTTTTGTTCCGCAGCAATTCTTACTTGATAGCGATAAA
The DNA here is from genome assembly GCA_964649995.1 of uncultured Gammaproteobacteria bacterium. Classification (GTDB taxonomy): domain Bacteria; phylum Patescibacteriota; class Microgenomatia; order UBA1406; family GWC2-37-13; genus CAZYRU01. The sequence continues at coordinate 4,595 of CAZYRU010000041.1, read as the reverse complement.
TCGGTTTTAGTTTTTGTGGAGAGGTTTCTTCTAGTGCCATTTCTAGTTTTTTCCATTTTCCTAGAGAATGCGGGGTGTGAATATGAGGAATATTTAATACTTTGGCTAAGGTTAAACCGACATAACCACCGTCCCAATAATGAGAATGGATTAAATCATATTTTTTATTTTTATGATTTAGGTATTCTAAGATATTTTCAGCCATCTCAGCAGCTACTTCATAGAGTTTTTCTTTAGGAATAAATTTATTAGAACCGCAGGCAATCCGGACAATTTTAACATTATCAAAAATAGTTTCTTCCGTGGGGCGATTATCAAACTTGCGGGTAACGATATCAACTTTAATGCCTTTTTTACCAAGTGCTTTTGCTAGTTCAAGAATATAAGTAATTTGCCCGCCGGTATCGGTCTTTCCTAAAGGCGGAGGGTATTCTATATAACCTTGGGGATTAAGAATACAGATGCGGTTAATCTTTTTTTTAATTTTATTATTGACTGTCATAATAGTCTGAATTTACAATTCTATTATTATAGCTAATTTTTTTTATTTCTGTCAAGCTATAGGGAAATAAGCGTGATTTAAATTTTAAAATCCCAAACAGAAAAAATCAGGAAGATTCAAAAAAGTGCCTGAATTTGCAATTTTATTTGAGGAAATAAAGAGAGGAGGATACCAACCTCATCAGCAGTAAAGTTACTTAATACATAATCTTTACCATCAATAAAGTTAGTTTTTTGGCGATTATCAATCCCAATCCTGGTACGGAAAAATTGAGTGGTCTTAAGCTGTTTTTCAATGGATTCAACACCGTTATGGAGTTTAGGACCCAAACCTTTTTGAATTTTAAATTTGCCCAAAGGAATATCTAGATCGTCATGAATAAGCATTAGCTCTTCGTCGATATTAAACTTGAAGCGATTTAAGCAAGCCCGTGCGGTTATACCCGATAGATTCATAAAGGTTTGTGGTTTGATTAATAGATAGGTTTTTTCCCCAATTGTTATTGGGCAGATTTGTGCTTGAAGATACTTATCATATTTAAAATTTACAGATAGATCTTTAATTAAAAAATCCAAAAACATAAAACCAACATTATGGCGTTGATGTTTATATTCTTTTCCCGGGTTGCCTAAACCAATAATAATCTTCATATCTCTTATTTTACAATAGACTTGCAATTAATATTGATTTTATTTACTATAAATTAAATAAATTTTTACATGGCAAAATATATTCCAGATATTTCTAGTCGACGATGGGTAATTGTTGCCCCCAGCAGGATTAAAAGACCGGATCAGGATTCAAAAGGTAACAAAAAAGAAGAAAAATGCCCCCTTTGTCCGGGTAATGAAGATATGACTCCTCCTGAAGTCTATCGAATAGGAGAGGGAGACAAAAATGCCCCCGGTTGGAAGGTAAGAGTAGTGCCGAATAAGTTTTCTATTACTGACATTCATGAAGTAATAGTTCATTCCCCCAGCCACAATCATAACCTAGAAGATTTGCCGCTTGACCAGATTAAACTTATCTTTGCTACCTATCGCGAACGTTTTAATTTTTACCGTAAAAGTGGTCAGGTGATGATTTTTTGTAATAGTGGTGAAAGAGCAGGAGCCTCTTTACAACATCCTCATTCCCAGTTGGTAGTTTTGCCGTGGCAGATTAATCTTGATACTTTATTGAAAGAGCCTTTGGCAAATTTAGTGTTGGATAATACCTATTTTAATGTTTACTGTCCTGATTTCTCCCAATGGCCATATGAAGTTTGGGTAACACCAAAAGTCTATATCAAAAAATATGGTGATATTAATGATGATCAGATTGAAGATTTGGCCAAAATTATTAAATGGCTAATTTCTAGATTAAAAAAAATTCATAGCAAAAGCCAATTTGTCAATATTCCTTTTAGTTATAATTATTATATTTATCCAAAAACTGATTGGTATTTACGTCTGATTCCTCGATTTGTCCATCGGGCGGGTTTTGAGTTAGGGACAGGGCTACAGGTGAATGTGATTGATCCTTGTCAGGCTGCAGAGGATTATAAAGGAGGGAAAGAAAAGATAGAAAGAGTAATGACTAAATTAAAATTAAAAATAAAATAATCTAGTTTACAAAAAAATTAAACAAATTTTTATTATTCTTCTTCTTCAACGCCTAAAAGTTTAAGTACTACACTTTTGCGGAAACGTCTGTCGCCACGTGAGTTAATTCTAATTGCCGGCAGTTTGCCTTTTTTACCCCAACGCTTAATAGTTAAAGGAGAGATACGCAACAAATTGGCAACTTCTTTAATCGTTAATAAATCAGGTAGATCTTTTAAGGATACTTTTGATCCTGTTTTGTTAGTTACTGACATAGTTTGTATTATAAAAGGAGAAAATAAAAATGTCAAATTACAAATTATATTTTTGTCCTTGAAAAAATTTTTTTTCTTATTTATATTAATGTTATATTAATAAATAATTCTCATGTTTAAAATAAGGCGGGTATTTGAAAAAGGTGAAATTGCCACTTTAATTACTATTGGTAGTCTGATTTTTTTGGGTGTTTCTAGTTTAGCCTCATCCTATTTTTTAAAGGATAAAAAAACGAGCACTACTCAAGCTGGTAAAACATGTCCAGCTACCTGTAGTTTTGGATGTACTGCAGACGGTAAATGTGCTAAGGCAACATCTGCTCAGTGGGGTGTAAAAGATAGTACTGGTCGTATTGGCATAATTGGCCCGACTGATGCAAAAGGTAGGAGCACACTATCAACAGAAAACAATGTAGGTAGAGGAAATTCTAATGTAAACAATAGAACAGGGGAAGTAATACCTACAGTAAAACCTACTAATCCCCCTTCTAAAAGTACAAGCGAAACAAGCGGAGAAGAAAAATCAAAACAAGACTGTAATGTAAGATGTGGAGGTAGCCAAAATGTCGATTCTTATTCGCCTTGCAAGTGTGCTATATTACCAGATAGGGTATCACCAACTCAAGAACAAAAAGATTCTCAACAAGATAAGTCATTAGGAAATATTTCAGTATCTTCGTGTTCAAATGTAACAGGAAAGTATAGATGCGGTAAAGATCCTGTAACTGGTTGTTATATTTGGCGGAGTTGTCCTTGTACTTGTTCTGCTGGTTGTAATGGTGAAGCTTGTGCTAGGCAAGCTGATAATGCTGATCACGGTTATCTTAATCCTCAAGATATTGTGAGTGGTTCTAACCTCCAAAAATATAGTTGTAGAAATGGTAAATGTGTTCCGTCGAGTGAAGGGGATTATTTTACTCCATATTGTGATGGTCAATGTGGGGGAGAAAATGGAGGATCAACGTCATTCAGTCAATGTGGTCAGATTGGTCAATCATGTTGTCCTGGATCAACAAAATGTTATGGCGGGTCAGTATGCACAGATGGTATATGTATAAGTAATAATACTCAATCCCAAACCCTAACTAAGTCGTCATGTATTCAAAGCTGCTATATGATAAGAACTGATACGAGCAGGGAGGAATGCATAAATCAATGCAAAAAAAATGAAGAAGAAAGAAAAGCAGAAGAAAAAAGAGAACAAATGAGAGGAGAAAAAATAATGGCATGTGTAGTACTTCCCATACCTTTTAATGCTACAGACTGTGATAAGGGACAAATATTAAAGATTAATCAAGAACAATTTATTTGCTGTAAATATAAATAAAAATTATGCCTAACAAACTTAAAATTTTTACCATTATTACAGTTTCATTTTTAACTGTTCAGTTATTAACGCCGCAAATATTTTTAGCTAACACACCACGGATTAATCCGCTTTTTATTGCCCGTCTTAAAGATTCTCCTTATTATTTAGCTAGTTTGCCCGGTAATATTTTATCTTACTTAACAAACACTGTTAAGAATACCACAGATAATATTGCCCAAAATACATCAAGGACGATAGGTAGTTTAACGGTAAAAACAGACAAACAAATTTCCTCTTTGCCAAAAAATTCTAACACCGGCACTAAAAACAGTAATATTAATACTGCTAATAATACTCATAATAATACCCAAACTTCTTCTGGTTTTCAAAGAACCGGTCCTTATGTTACAGATCAGCCTTTATCAGTATTTCCTACACAATTACCTCAGCCAACTTCGCTATCAGCACCATCAGATTTACCATCAGATTGGAAAAGATTGCCGGTTGATCAAGAAGTAGTATCTTCAGCTTTTGATAAATTAGCCAGTGTGACACCGCCGCCGCAGGCAAGTTTTTTACCAATAGTTGAGGGAGTTTCGGTTTATAAAAAAGATTCTTCATCCAACGAGATAATTTTAAAGATTGATAAAGGAACCCAATATACAGTTGAGCGTTTTCAATTGCCAAATGGAGAAATACGAGAGATCATTGTTTTAGAATAAAAACAGTTGCAAAAAATAAGTTTTTTATTTATAGTAACAATATTATGTATATCGGCCCTTTTTATTTTGACACTAAGGAAATTTTCTTAATTTTAGCCGCAGTTTTTTTGGGTTTAGCTATTGCTTTTAATTGGCCATTATGGTGGTTTGATAAGCGGGTTTTGTTAACTTTAGTTATTTTAATTTTAATTACTAAAGGTTTAT
>CAZYRU010000040.1:0-7763 GCA_964649995.1 uncultured Gammaproteobacteria bacterium | reverse complement strand
AAAAATTGATCTTTTTCCTCAAGCTTAATTGATTTTTATGAAAATTAAAATAGACACCAGTCAAAATCCGGAGAAAAGCTTAACCGTAATTTTAAAAAAGCATTCTGGTCGTGATTCTTCAGGTCAGATTACGGTGCGGCATCAAGGAGGGCGCCAAAAAAGATATTATCGTTTAATTGATTTTAAACGCGATAAACGAGATATGGCAGCTGAGGTAATAAGAATAGAGAAAGATCCTAATCGGAAAGCATTTATTGCATTAGTCAGATATTTAGATGGGGAAAAACGCTATATTATTTATCCGCATAATTTAAAGGTGGGTGATAAAATTATTGCTAGTGAAACAGCGGAGATTAAAGTGGGGAATGCTTTACCTTTAAAGAATATTCCTTTGGGAATTCAAGTACATAATGTAGAAATTTATCCAGGCAAAGGAGGACAGATGTTTCGTTCTGCCGGTGCAGTAGGAGTATTGATTGCTAAAGAAGGCAAATACGTTCACATTAAACAACCTTCAGGTGAAATTAAACGCTTTTTAGCAAATTGCTATGCTACAATTGGTCAGGTAGGTAATTTAGAGCATAAAGATGAAGTTATTGGTAAAGCCGGAAAAAAAATTTTAATGGGTATAAGACCTACTGTAAGAGGAACTGCCCAAAATCCTCGGAGTCATCCCCATGGTGGAGGAGAAGGACGATCTGGTGAAGGCATGCATCCGAAAACTCCTTGGGGTAAACCAGCACGAGGGAAAAAAACGCGTTCACCAAAAAAATGGACAAATAAGTTAATTGTTAAACGCAAAAAATAATCATGGAAGCAAGAGGATATTTTAAAAATCTTAAAATTGCGCCGAAAAAATTACGTTTACTTTTGCCGGCGCTTAAAAAGTTGTCACCAGAGCAAGCATTGCAGTATTTATATTATTCTCCTAAAAAAGCCGCTCGTTTTTACTATAAAGCGATTGCTTCGACGATTGCGAATGCAAAACATACTTTAAAAGTTGATCCTCATTTGTTAAAATTTAAGCTTTTAACAGTTGAGGAAGGACGACGGTTAAAAAGATATAAATCAGGCGGTCGGGGGGCAGTTAAACCAATAAGAAGAGATTTTGCTCATATTAAAATTATTCTTGAAGCAGTGGTCCCGAAGATTGATAAAATTCCGTCGGCTAAATTGGAAAAGCCATTAACCAATCAACCGGAATTAACCAAAGCGGATCAAGTAGTAGAAGAAAAGATTATTCAAAATAAACAAAAAAAAACTATAGTTAAAAGATCGATTAAAAAAACAATTACTAAAGTAAAAAATAAAAATAAAATTAAAAATAAATAATTTTTTGGATTATGGGTCAAAAAGTACATCCTAAGGGGTTGCGACTAGGAATTAATGCTAATTGGAGTTCACGTTGGTTTTTTTCTGATGAAAAAAAATACAGAGAAACTTTGTTAGCGGATTTGAAAATCCGTCAAAGCTTAATGGCCAAATTAGCTCATACGGCCGTTACTCAGGTTGATATTGAACGGGCGATTAATAAGATTACCGTAATTATCTATTCGGTTAAGCCAGGCATGATTATTGGTCGAGGTGGTAAAGGATTAGAAGAGGTAAAAAAATATGTGTTGCAAAATTTACCGTTAGATAAACAAGGCAAGGATTTGAAAATTGATTTAAAGATTGAGCCAGTAAAAAAACCATATCTTAATGCTTATTATACCGCCCAAACAATTGCGGAGAAGTTAGTAAAGGGTTTTCCTCATCGTTCAACCGTTCATAATGCGATGAATCGAGTGATTGAGGCAGGGGCAAAAGGAGTTAAGGTTCAGTTGGGAGGAAGAATTGCGGGCGCGGAAATTTCCCGCCGAGAAAAATATTTTCAAGGCACAATTCCTACCTCTACCATTAGAGAAAATGTTGATTTTGCCAAATATGCAGCTTTGACTAAATCCGGTTATGTAGGAGTAAAAGTTTGGATTTGTCGTTAATTTTTTATTTATGTTATCACCTAAAAGACAAAAATATCGTAAACAATTTCGAGGAAATTGGCGCAAATTGGCAATTAAAGGCGACCATTTGAATTTTGGCACTTATGGTTTAAAGTCTTTATCGGCGGGTTGGATTAAAGATCGCGAGATTGAGGCCTCGAGGGTAATTTTGGCCCGCGCTACCCGAAAAATAGGTAAGTTTTGGATCAGAATTTTTCCCGATAAGCCTTTTAGCAAAAAACCACCCGAGGTAACGATGGGAGCCGGTAAAGGAGATGTGGCATGGTTTGTTGCTTCGGTAGTACCAGGAAGAATTCTGTTTGAGTTGGATGGTTTACCAGAAAAAGAAGCACGGCAAGTACTGCAAAACGTTGCTTCAAAACTATCGGTTAAAGCAAAATTTGTGAGCAAAAATTTATGAGAAAAATTAATCGAGATTTAAAAGATAAAAGTTTACCGGAATTAAAAAAAGAAGCGCAGGTATTGCGTTATGAGATAGCTAAGTTGCAATTAGAATTTAAGGTTAATCCACCCAAAGATACCAATCAGCTGGCCAAAAAACGTCGGCGTTTGGCGGCAGTTTTAACTTTAATTCAAGAAAAACTAAATTTAGAAAAATTAACTGTTTAACTTAATAATTATTATGAATAAAATTTTAGTGGGAGAAGTTGTTTCTACCAAAATGACCAAAACTGTGGTGGTAGCGGTAGAGAGAAAATTTCAACATCCAACTTATAAAAAAGTAATTGTGCGGCATCGTAAATTTAAAGCTCATTGCGATCAATTTAAACTTAAAGTAGGAGATAAGGTAAAAATAAAAGAAACAAGACCTTTTTCCAAAGAAACTCATTTTTTAGTAGTTGAGAAATTAGGTGCTTAAGCTATGATTCAGTTAAGAACGATTTTAAATATTGCCGATAATACCGGGGCAAAAAAAGTTTCAATGATTGGAATGACCAAAAAAGGCAATCGACGTTTTGCCTATTTGGGTGAAACAATTAATGTGGTAGTGAAAGAAGCGATTCCTTATGCTCAGGTAAAAAAAGGTGAGAAACTAGCCGCAGTTATTGTTAGGACGCGGAAAGAAACAAAACGTTCGGATGGAAGTTATATTCGTTTTGATGATAATGCCTGTGTAATTTTAGCCGATAAGGAGGCAAAAGATCCTAAAGGAACAAGAATTTTCGGTCCAATTGCCAAAGAGGTGAAAGATAATGGTTTTACAAAAATTGCCAGTTTAGCTGAGGAGATTTATTAATATGAAAATTAAAAAAGGTGATAAGGTAAAAATAATTAGCGGTAAAGATAAAGGGCGCGAAGGTAAGGTAGAACGTGTTTTGGCAAAAAGCGGCAAAATAGTGATTCCGGGAATTAATCTTTATAAAAGACATATTAAAAAAAATGACAAAATGCCGCAAGGAGGAATAGTAGATTTGCCACGGCCAATTGCGGCAAACAAAGTAATGTTAGTTTGTCCTAAATGTAAAAAACCAACCCGAGTAGGGTATCTAGTTAATAATAAAAAAAAGGTACGAATTTGTCGCCGTTGCCAAAGTAAATTATAAAATTCTGATGGATAAAATTATGGAATTTAAAAATTATATTTTAAATGAGCTGCGTCAACGTTTGGTAAGTGAATTAAGCTTGGGTAATCCAATGCAGGCGCCTAGACCGTTAAAAGTAGTGATTAATGTAGGAGCAGGTGAGGCGGTAGTAAATAAGAATGTATTAGAAAAAATTCAAGAACAAGTTAGTTTAATTGCAGGGCAGAAGCCAGTGATTACTAAGGCAAAAAAATCAGTTTCCGCTTTTAAGATTCGTCAAGGTTTGCCTATTGGCGTTAAGGTAACATTGCGAGGAAAAAAAATGTATGTTTTCTTGGAAAAACTAATTAAAATAGTTATTCCTCGCTTAAAGGATTTTCGCGGTATTCCGGAAAAAAGTATTGATCCGCGAGGTAATTTAAGCATTGGTTTTTCCGAACAAACAATTTTTCCTGAGATAGATTTCGATAAAATTGATAAAATAAGAGGTTTGGAGATCACAATTGTTACCAATGCGCAAAATCGTCAGCATGGTAAAAAATTATTTGAGTTAATGGGGATTCCTTTTAAATCTTAAAATCATATGGCGAAAAAATCTAATCGAGTATCTGTTTTGAAAAAACCTAAATATTTGGTGCGTCGGCACAATCGTTGTCCTATTTGTGGTAGATCGCGTGGTTTTATGAGACGTTTTGGTATGTGCCGCATTTGTTTTCGTGAAAGAGCATTACAAGGAGAAATTCCTGGAGTTAGAAAAATTTCTTGGTAAAATAATATGGCAAGATCAGCAAAAAAAGGTCCTTATGTCGATCAAAAATTGTTGAAGAAAGTGCTAAGACAAAAACAAAGTCGGGATAATTCACCGATTAAAACTTGGTCAAGAGCATCGCAGATTGCGCCGGATTTTGTTGGTCATAGATTAGCGATTCACAACGGCAAGAAATTTATTGAAGTTTTAATTACCGAGGCAATGGTTGGTCATCGGTTGGGAGAATTTGCTCCCACCAGGACGTTTCGCGGTCATGGTAAAGTTACTAAAAAGATTATTGAGGCCACTTAATGTTTTAGATATTTTATTATGGAAAATTCAATTATCGATTTAATCATTAGAATTAAGAATAGTTATTTTGCAGGGCAAGAAGCGTTAGTTAGTCCTTATTCCCGCTTTAAGGAAGAGGTACTGAAAAAATTAGTCGAATTAGGTTTTGTTAAAAACTACGAGATAGAGGGAGAAAAAATTAAGTCTTTAATCATTAAATTAGTCTATAACGATAAAGGTCAAGCCGCTTTGCGTGGCGTAAAGTTATTTTCTCGTCCTAGTCGGCGAGTTTATGTTTCTTATAAAGAGTTAAAGCCGGTAATGAGTGGTATTGGTTATGCAATTATTTCTACCCCAAAAGGATTAATGACAAATAAAGAAGCAAAAAAAGCTAAGGTCGGGGGAGAGTTATTATTTCACATTTGGTAATTATGTCGAAAATAGGCAATCAACCCATCACCATCCCCTCAAGTGTAATAGTGACGCTGACGAAAAATGAGGTCAAGATTAAGGGGAAGGAAGGAGAATTAAGTTATACTTTGCCGGCAGAGTTAATGATTAATCAGCAAGAGAATCAGCTAATCATTAAACCACAGGCAGAGAATAAAAAAGCTAAATCACTGCATGGTCTTTATCGCCAACTGATTGCCAATGCGATTTTTGGCGTAGAAAAACTGTGGGCAAAAAAATTAGAAGTGGTAGGAACAGGATATAATGTTAAGCTGCAGGGTGAGGATTTAGTTTTTAAGGTAGGTTATTCTCATCCGGTATTTTTTCCTAAGACAGCTGGTATTAAATATCAGGTTGAAGGCAATAATAAAGTGGTGGTATTGGGTGTTGATAAGCAGTTAGTAGGTGAAATTGCCTATCGAATTAAGATGATTAAAAAACCAGATGTTTACAAAGGTAAAGGAATTAAATATGAAGGAGAAAAATTAAGAATTAAGCCCGGTAAAAAAGCTAAAGCTGCTGGTGCCGCCTAATTATTTTTTTAACTATGATAAAAAAAATTAATCAAAATCGTAAATTGCGCAGAAAAAGAAGAATTAGTTCTAATTTAGTAGGAACAAGTGAGCGGCCGCGTATTGCTGTTTTTCGCTCTAACCGCTATACGCTGGCGCAGGCAATTGATGATCAAAAAAGAGTTACTATAGCGGCTTTCTCCAGCCAGTCTTTAACTGAGAAAAATTTAAAAAAAACTCAAGCGGCTAGGAAAACCGGTCAGACATTAGGGAAAATATTACTTGAAAAAAAGATTAAACAGGCGATTTTTGATCGTTCAATTTATGCCTATAAGGGCAGGGTAAAGGAGTTGGCTGAAGGTTTGCGTGAGGCAGGAATAAAAATTTGATTTTTTAAATATGCAAATAGAAAACAAAAAGGAGGAGAAAAAATTTACCGAAAAAGTAGTGCTAATTCGTCGGGTATCGAAAAAAATTCCCGGTGGTAATTATGTAACTTTTTCGGCGTTAGTAGTAGTAGGTGATAAAAAAGGACAGGTAGGAGTAGGTTTGGGTCGCGGGTTGGAAGTACCTCAGGCAATTGCTAAAGCGATTTCATATGCTAAGAAACATTTAATTAAAGTTCCGATTAAAGGTGAAACTTTACCTCATGAAATAGTTTATAAATATAAATCCGCTTTAATTTTGCTTAAGCCGGCGCCAGAGGGGACAGGGTTAAAAGTGGGTAGTGTTGTAAGAATTATTTTAGATTTAGCCGGAATAAGTGATGCTTCAGGTAAAATCATTGGTTCACGAAATCAGATAGCAAATACTTATGCAGTTATCGAAGCCTTAAAGCAGTTAAAAAATAATTAATCTTATGCGTAATTTTTTATCTCAACTACCAAAAATTTTTAAAGCGAAGAAAAAGCGTCGCGGTCGAGGTTTAGGTAGCGGACGGGGAGCTAAATCCGGTCGGGGTACTACCCGTCACCAAAAGGCGCGAGAGAGTATTCCTTTGCATTTTGAGGGCGGGCAAGGACGGTTAGTGAAAAAGTTTCCCCTCTTGCGCGGTAAGGGAAAAAATAAATCCTATCGCCCTAAACCGATTATTATTAAACTTAGTTGGCTAAATACTCTAACGGATGATACAGTCGTTGATCGTCAGCTACTGGAGAAGAAGCAGATTATTAAGGTCGGTGATAAGATAACACCGGTTAAAATTTTAAAGCAAGGAGAGCTTAAAAAAAAGCTTATTATTAGGATTCCTGTTTCCCAGTCAGTTAAAAAAATAGTAGAAGCAGCTGGGGGCAAGGTTGAATTATAATTTTAAATATGCAGGCGATAGTTGATAAAATTAAACTTCTTTTTCGTGATCCTGAATTGAAGAGAAAAACTTTATTTACTTTAGGAATATTTTTAGCATTTCGTATTTTCTCTTTTTTGCCGGTGCCGGCGATTAATTTAGTTAAATTAAGAATTCTTTTTAGCCAAAACCAATTTTTGTCACTTTTGGATATTTTTTCGGGGGGAACCTTAATTAATTTCTCGGTGATGGCTTTAGGTCTTAATCCTTATATCAATGCTTCAATTATTATTCAGCTTTTAACCTCTATTTTTCCCCAACTTGAGGCACTTACTAAAGAAGGGGAATATGGTCGTTATAAAATTAATCAATACACCCGTTTTTTGACTGTGCCTTTAACTATAGTGCAAAGTATTGGAATTTTTATTTTGCTAAGAAATCAGAAAATTATCACCCAGCTTTCGGCGTTGGAATTTTTTTCTTTTATAGCGACTTTGATTGCCGGAACTTTTATTTTAGTATGGTTTGGTGAATTGATTTCTGAATTTGGATTGGGCAATGGTATTTCTCTTATTATCTTTGCTGGTATTGTTGGCAGATTGCCTGTTACTTTATCACGAACAGCACAAACATTTACTCAGGAGATGGTTTTTAATTTGGTAATTTTCTTATTGTTGGCGGTGATAGTAATTGCTGCGATTGTTTTTATTAATGAAGCAGTGAGGAAAATTCCAATTTATTATGCTAGAAGAATTAGGGGTAATCGGGTTTATCAAGGGGCTACTAATTATCTTCCTTTAAAATTAAATCAGGCTGGGGTGATTCCTATTATCTTTGCGGTTTCTTTTGTTCTATTTCCTCAGCTGATTGGCAATTTTTTTAGTTTTTCCCAAAATAAGGTAGTGGCGGGGATAGCAAAATTTTTAGTAAGTTTTTTTGCTCCATCAGGAT
>CAZYRU010000039.1:0-8154 GCA_964649995.1 uncultured Gammaproteobacteria bacterium | reverse complement strand
TGGAGGCAAAATTTATTTTTTATAAAAATAAAAATACCGAATTTAATAACATCATGACTAATGATGTTAATTTTTTGCCTTATTATCGAGTATTAAACGAAAGTCTAAAGTTTTCTACCTCCGCTGCGTTACTTAATACCTTAACTATTAATAAAGATCGTAATACCGACTTTAGTATCTTAGTAGAAGATTATGATACTGCTTTTCAATTTATTAAATATGCTGAAACTGATCACTTTCTTAAGAATTTTGAAGCCCTTACTTTAGTGGAATTTAGCAGTCAACTCAATACCAAGACGTTGTTAACTACTACTTTGGATAATCAAACCAGATTAATTACTTTATCTTTTAAAGGTAAATTTAGAAAATTAAATGAAAATTAAAATTGATCGCTATATTTTGCGTGTTTTGAAAGATCATTTAGGCTATTTTGTTTTAGTTGGTTTTATTAGTTTAATGCTTATTTATTTGATTATATTTTATCAGCAAAAAAGCAGTCAAAATAATTTTGCTATTGCTACTATTGAACAACAAAATGCTGATTATCAACAAAGAGTTAATTTGATTAATCAGCAGACAATTTTACTTAAGGAAAATATTGATTTAGATAAAGTAAATATGATAATGACAGCGCTTATTCCGGAAAAAGAGGATTTTTTTAGCATTATCAATGCCTTAAATCGACTATCTTCATTAACCAATTTTCAAGTTACTTCTTATGCAATTAATACTGCTTCCTCTACTGATAAATCACTTTCTATTATTATTAGTGGCGAAGGAGATCGCGAGGCTTTTTTAAAATTTTTAGAGCACTATAATATAGGTGGCGGACGTTTAATTACCATTGATAAAATTGATTATTCAGAAACTAATTCTTATAGTATTAAAATTAAGTTAAATTTTTATACCTCCAAGACTAATATTCAAACTGTTAAAAAGGTGATTAATTTTACCGAACAAGATAAGAAGTTAATCAAAAAAATTGAATCCCAATTTCCTGCAGAGATGTTAATTAAAACTGAAAATAATGACAGTGGAGATTTAAATATTAATTACAAAACTAAATCTCAGCTTTTTTAATTTTTTTAGCGTAATGAAGAAGTTTTTGTACTCCGGCTGACACCAGGGCGCCTTTTTTCAACCAAGCATCTAGCTTATTTTGGTCAAGAATAATCTTGGCAGGATTGTCTATTGGATTATAACTGCCGATTTTTTCTAAATAATTACTTTCACGTTTTTTTCTTTTATCAATTACGACAATTCGGTAATACGGTTGGCCTTTTTTTCCTAGTCGCATGAGTTTAATAGCTGCTGGCATAATGTGATTAGTTTACACGATTAAGTGCAATTTTTCCAGTGCATTTTTAGCTGCTTCTTCTTCTGCTTGTTTTTTTGATTTTCCCATTCCGGTAGCGATTTTTTGGTGATTAATAATTACCGTTACTTGAAAATTAGGGTTATGTTCAGGGCCTTGTTCTGAGAGTAAGTGATATTCAGGAATAGTTTTATATTTAGCCTGAGTGAATTCCTGAAGGCGGCTTTTGGAAGAAAGATAGAGTTTATTTTTGATAATTAGATCTAGTTTTTTTCCAAAAAGAAATTGCTTAATAAAGTAATAAGCATGATCAAAATCTTTTTCCAAAAAAATTGCTGCTATTAGCGCTTCAAAACAGTCAGCTAAAATATTGAGATTGTTTCTCCCTCCTTCTTGATCTTGACCTTTTGCCAATAGTAAGTAGTCACCTAGTCGCAGTTGTGAAGCTGCCTCAGCTAAACTTTCAGTTCTAACAATTGCCGCTTTAATTTCGGTATAATCTCCTTCTTTTAGTTGAGGATAATGGCGGTAGAGAAAAATTGAGGTAGCTAGTGATAACACACTGTCACCTAAAAATTCTAATTTTTCATTAGAGGTGAGGTAAAACTTTTTATTTTCATTTAAATAAGAGCGATGAACAAAAGCATTTAGCAGTAAATCTTTATTTTTAAACGATATTTCGATCTTTTTTTCCAATTCAGCGAGATTGTTCATAATTTATTTTTAACTCAATAATTTTACCTAAGACCGCATTAATGAATGCATAGGCATTCTCTCCTGCCATTTCTTTAGCCAATTCAATGGCTTCGTTAATAATTACCTTATCAGGATTTTTTCTTTCAAACATTAATTCATAAATACTTAACCGGAGGATAGCTAGGTCAGTTTTAGCAATTTTGTCTTTACCATATTTATCACTGAATTGATTGATATAATTATCAATTTTTTCCAGCTGAGAAATAATTTTAGCAGTAGTTTTATCTTGAGGATAGGGTAAGTTAGTTAATTTTTTGCCAAAGTCATAAGCAAAAAGATTTTGAACGATGTTAATCCTTTGTTGATGTCTAGGATCCATAGTTTATTGGTGGCATTTTTTGCAAAGGTGATGTGTTTGTTTCATCTGTCCGCAATTTTTACACTTAACCAATACTGGTAGTGATTGTGACTTTGCAGCAATTCTTTTACCTTTGCGGCGAGTAGAATGTTTTCTTTTTGGTAAAGGCGTCATAAAAACTTTAAAAAAGTTAATTTATTAATCAACTATCTTTTAACTTTATTTAATTATATTAAGTAACCAGCAAAAAAACAACCAGAAGTTAGAATATAAGCGGTGACTTGTTTAAGTATTGACAAAAAGTAATTAATAAATGACAAAAGAAAGTGGATTCAAGTTATTGTTGGAGTAATAAGATAACGCACAGTTTCTCCTAGAGTCCGGATATTTTTTTATACCTTAGATAAAAAAGAGATCAAAACAATAACAACATTAATTTTTTTCATAGTTTATTTTGTGAAACACCAGCAAGTTAAAATATAAAAAATAATGATAAAATAAATGTATGTTGACAATTATCTGCGGTGATAATTTAGTTGATTCTCGTCGTTATTACAGCGATTTACAATTAAAGTTTCGACAAGAAAAAAAGGAGATTATTGTACTTAATGCTAAAGATATTTTTAATCTTGATTTATGGTTAAAAGATGCCTTAACATTATTTGCCAGCGAGAAGGTTTTTTTTACAGAAAATCTTGAACGGCTAGTGAATAAACGCCAAAAAGAACTTTGGGAAAAACTAAGTCAAATTATTAATGATCAAGAGATTCAGTTGTATGATTGGGAAGGTAAGGCGCAATGGGAATTAAAACTCAAGTCTGCAGCTAAAATTTATGAATTCAAATTATCAGCGACAATTTTTAAATTGATTGATAATTTTTATCCGGGTAATAAACAAAATTTTATTAAACAGTTAAATTCTTTAGCCCAAACCGTTGAGGCGGGTTTTATTTTTGCAATGTTGGTTAAACAGGTACGCAACTTAATTTTACTTAAAACTGGTCAAGAATTAAGCAAGATTGCTCCGTATCAACAGTTAAAATTAAAACAGATGGTAAAATATTGGCATAAAGATAAACTTTTTCAAGTATATGAAGCCTTATTAAAAATTGATATTAATTTAAAGACTAGTAGTTCACCTTTTTCTTTGTTGCAATCACTTGACATTATCGCTTGTTATTTTTTATGATTGGGAGAGGTTATTAATTATTCCTTAATTTTAAGGAACAATTTACCTATGAAAAATACTTATCTTATGCCCGATCATGTTTTTCGGGGTTATGATTTAAGGGGGTTGGCGGATAAAGAGTTGACAGAGGAAAATACTTATTATTTTGCTCAGGGTTATGCTACTTGGCTGCTTAAGCGGCGCATTAATGATTGTGTGGTTGGTTATGATTGTCGTCTTTCTAGTCAGAAGCTTAAAGAAGCAGTAATTAAAGGATTGCTTGATGCGGGAATTGATGTTTATGAAATTGGCATGGTACCTACTCAAATGGTTTATTTTGCTCAGTATTATTTTCGAACACGAGGAATGATTATGGTAACCGCTTCACATAATCCTAAAGAATTTAATGGTTTTAAAATCGGCAGTGGTTATTCAGAAACAATGGTAACTGAAGAAATTATCAAACTAAGAGAATTAATTAAAACGGGTGATTTTTCTCGTCGTAATCAAAAAGGGCGCTTAATTAAAAAAGATATCTTTCCTATTTATTTAGAAGATCTTAAACGTCGAGTTGACAAAATTGACAATTTTAAAGTGGTAGTAGATTCTTGCGCGGGAACAACAGGTTTATATTTGCCCAAAATTTTGCGTGAAGTAGGATGTGAGGTAATTGAACAAAACACTATTCCGGATGGTAATTTTCCTGTTGGTACGCCTGACCCGACAGAGAAGGAAGTACAAGAAAGATTGGCAAAACGCGTATTAGAGGAGAAAGCCGATATTGGATTTTCTTATGATTGTGATGGGGATAGGGTGGGAGTGGTAGATAATGCAGGCGGTTTATTATGGAATGATACTTTAGTGTCATTATTTACTAAAGATATTTTAGATTTTTTGCCCGGAGAAAAGATTGTTTATAATACTCTTTGTTCCAAACAGGTGGATGAAGTTATTCGGCAAGAGGGTGGTATCCCGGTAATGTGGAAGACCGGCCATTCTTTTATTAAAGCTAAAGTTCGGGAGGAAAGAGCGCCTTTTGGAGGAGAATTGAGTGGTCACTTTTTCTTTGTTGATAATTTTTATGGTCATGATGATGGTGCTATGGCTAGTTTACGGCTTTTAGCTTACTTAAGTCGGGTAAAGAAATCTTTAAAAGAAGCAGTAAAAGAACTACCACAGTATATTTCTAGTCCTGAGATAAAGTTAGGTTGTCCTGATAAAATTAAGTTTTCTTTAGTAAGTGATAAAATTGCGGTTGAAATTAAAAAACTTTATCCTGATGCTAAGTATGTTGAGATTGATGGAGTGAGAATGGATACAAAAGAGGAGATGTTAATTGTTCGTGCTTCACAAAATGGTCCTTATATTACTATTAAATTCGAAGCTAAAACTCAACAGAAGTATGATGAACTAAAACAACAAATTAATCAAATATTACATCAATTTTCAGAGGTTGATTTTGCCAGTGGTGTTAATGTTCAATCTCTTGATCAATAAAATAGATTTTAAGCAATAAATTTATGGAAGAACAAATTTCTTTATCTAAGTATACTCAAGCCTTAATCACAAGTCTTAAGCAGATTATTCCCAAAACACCGCCAGATGATCTTTCTAAAATTCATGTCTCCCAAACTGTTTCTTTTTTTGCCTTTGCTTATGAAAAAATTCGTAATGCGGTTGAGTATCGCGAAGATCATCAATTAAGACGTGCCGCGATAGAAAGGATTCTGAAGCGAAGATTAATGATTAATCCTGATGGTAAGGGAGAAGCAGAAAACTTACTGCGTGAGTTACTTTGGGCGCGCTATTTTGAGAATAATAGTTTAAGCGTACAGGAAATCGAAATAATTCAA
Organism: uncultured Gammaproteobacteria bacterium; assembly: GCA_964649995.1. Taxonomy (GTDB): domain Bacteria; phylum Patescibacteriota; class Microgenomatia; order UBA1406; family GWC2-37-13; genus CAZYRU01. The sequence continues at coordinate 2,764 of CAZYRU010000039.1, read as the reverse complement.
CAACTGATTAATAAATTTATTTACTTTAAAAAGATTTTACTTGAAGGAAGAGATAATCAAGAACAGATCTATTTGTATCAGTTTTTGTTTGATCTTTTGACCGCCGAGATTGAAGAAACTCTTTCTCCTGAAGCAGCAAAAAAAAATGCCAGTTTTACTTTCTTTATTTATCAAGTTCTGCGTAAAAAAATTAAAATTGATGCGATTAGTGAAAACTTAAAAGATGCCTATTTTTTCTCCGCCCTAGAGAAATCTTATCGGCGTAGTGATAACTCATATCAGCGTTATCATCTTTTTATTACTCTTTATGGAAAATTATTTCAAGAATATTCTGAAGAAGAATTAAAAAATTTAAGCGGAAAATTTCCTCATCTGGCAAGAAAAATAGATGAGATTATTAAGAGTCCTTATGTTGATAAACTAACCCGCTATGTTAAAAGTCAATTACCACCATTTTTAATCTTAATTGAGATTTTTAAAAGAAAATTACCTGAGGCAGAGATGATTTTAACTGATAAAAATCGTTTATGGCAAGAAGTAGAAGCAACGTGTCGTAACCGCTACCAATATCTTAAATCACGAGTAGGTAAGTTGGCATTACGCAGTTTTATCTACATTTTTTTAACCAAAATGCTTTTTGCCTTAATTTTGGAATATCCCATTTCCCAATTAGTTTATAATGAGGTTAATTTATTTTCTATTATCATCAATAGTGTTTTTCCGGCAGTACTAATGTTAATTATTGTTTATTCTTTTCATCTGCCCGGTGAGGATAACACCCGCAAAATTTTTCAACGAATAGTTGATATCATTAATACAGATAAAAGTTTTGAGACCACCGTTAATTTTATTCCTAAAAAATCCCCAGTCAAAAAACCAGTACTTATTTTCGGGTTTACTATTTTTTATACTTTTACCTTTGTTTTAACTTTTTCCTTAATTTACGAGATCCTTTCTTGGCTTCATTTTAATTTAATTAGTCAGCTGATTTTTGTATTTTTTGTTAGTGTAGTAACCTTTTTTTCTTTTAGGATTAAACAATTAATTAATGAATATCGATTGGAGGAAAAAACCGGTGTTCTCTCCCCCTTTATGGATCTATTTTTTATGCCGATTCTTTCGTTAGGAAAGTTTTTTAGTAATGAATTATCACGTTTAAATTTTTTAATTTTTATTTTTGATTTTATTATTGAGGCTCCTTTTAAGCTGATTTTTGAAATTATTGAAGAATGGATTTCCTTTGTAAAAAAACGTAAAGACGAAATTATTTAACTATCATTTATATCTATGATTGGTTTAGCACCAATGGATGGTGTGACTGATGCGGCCTTTCGTTTAATAGTGGACAAGTATGGTCATCCCGATTTATTATTTACCGAATTTGTAAGTGTTGATGGATTACTTTTTGGTAAGCCTAAACTTTATAATAAATTAATTTATCATCAAACTAACACTCCTTTAATTGCTCAGCTTTTTGGCAGCGACCCTGAGTATTTTTATTCCGCATCTTTGATACTATGCGTCTTAGGGTTTAGTGGTATTAATATTAATATGGGTTGTCCGGATAAAAATATTGTAAAAAGAGGAGCAGGAGCAGCCTTGATTATGCAGCCTACTAAAGCTAGAGCAATTATTCGCGCTGTAAAAAAAGCGATTAATGATTTTAGCACTAACGGGGACAAAAAGAGTTATTTTAGGGAGGAGATACTTTTTTGGCTTAAAAATTATGCTTGTTTTTCCCAACCAAATCGTTTAACTAATAAAATCTCTTTAAGTATTAAAACTCGTCTTGCTCCAACTAAACACACTCATGACGAATGGCTAAAAAATTTATTAGCAGAGGAACCGGATTTAATTATCATTCATGGTAGAACTGTAGCTCAGCTATATGGAGGTAAAGTTAATTGGGAAGCAATAGGTAAGGCTGTAAAATTAGCCGGTAAAGGAGTGAGTAAAATTATTGGTAATGGTGATATTAGATCCAGACAAGAAGCACAAGAAAAAATAAAACAGTATCAGTTGGCTGGAGTTTTAATCGGTAGGGCGGCTTTAGGTAATCCATGGGTGTTTAGGGATTATTCACCGTCTTTAACCGAAAAAATAGCGGTTATGCTTGAGCATTGTCGTCAGTTTAAACGCTTGACGCCGGAGTTAAATTTTTTATCTTTACGAAAACATTTATTATGGTATTTAAAAGGATTTAAAAATGGTCATTCGCTTAAAAAAAAACTAGCTCAAGCCACCTCAATTAATCAGGTTGAGGAAATAATTAAGCAGGAATATTTTTAATCCTATAGTTAATTATAGTTGATTTCATTTGTTAATTTGTTACCTTTTAAATATGGACACTTCATCTTCTAATATAGAAGCAGTGATTTTACCTGATTGGCGTAAAAAAATAATTAAGGTGTTTAGTGATCTGGCGTGGTATTTAATGTCCTTTTTAATTGTGCCTACTTTTTTGGTAATTTTTGCACAAAATAGTGTTCCGGGCGATAGTTTTTACCCCATTAAAACCGGAATGGAAAGTGGTTTTTTGGCATTAATGAGTCTGTTTAATAAACAAGCTGGTTTTCAAATTGATTATACGCAAAGGCGATATCAAGAGGCAATGAAGGTTTTAAGCTCTAAATATGGAGTAAGCAGTATGGAAGCTCTTTTCGAACAAATTGCAGCCACTGAGGAGTCAATTAAAAATATAAAAAATCCGGTAATTGCACCTGAAATTTAAAAAAATATAAAATAATAAGGTGCAATTATGTTT
>CAZYRU010000038.1:0-8274 GCA_964649995.1 uncultured Gammaproteobacteria bacterium | reverse complement strand
CTAGTTGGGCGTTGGGGCTGACCGGAATTTCCTTATCTTTAGCCATTTTTTTATCATGGTATTTTTTTCTTTTAAGTTTATTTTTTATACTACTTCACTTTTTTTACTCAGTTTATTTAAAAAGAAAACCAGTGGTTGATATCTTTACAATTTCTTTTTCTTTTATGATTCGTGCTTATGCAGGCGAGGTGATCTTGGGGTATCATATTCCTATTTGGTTGATCTTAACAATTTTTTTTGGTTCATTATTTATGGCTTCAGTTAAACGCCATTCGGAGTTGGTTATTCATGGTAGTAAGGCGCGTGAGTCGCTTTACCGTTATAGTGAGCATTTTCTTGACTTCTTAACCTATACTTTTGGCACGATGACTATTATTGCTTATGCTACCTATACCTATATGGAAAAACCACCTCAGATTGAAACTTTTTCCAGTCGTTTTTTTGCTGGTATTTTCCCAGGTTTTGAGGCAAGAAAATGGATGATGATTACTATTCCTTTAGTTGTGTATGGAATCGCTCGTTATGCCCAACTTCTTTATGAAAGAGCGCAGGGAGAACAGCCAGAAAAGATTGTGACAACTGATCTACCTTTAATTGTTGTGATATTTCTTTGGGGATTTGCGATTATTTCCTTAATTTATTTGTTTTAGTATTTTAAATAATAATTGTAGTTTATAAGCGGTTGTATTTTAAAAGAGAGTAGTTCATAATATTAACATTAAAATTTTTCAGTCATATTTTTTATGAAGGGTGATGAAATTGGTCAAAAAAAACAGGCAATTAATTTAGCAATCGAGCAAATTCAAAAGCAATTTGGTAAAGGAGCAATTATGCGTTTAGGAGAAGCGCCTTCTGTACAGGTTGAGGTAATAAAAACGGGTGTTATGCCCCTTGATTTAGCTTTGGGTATCGGTGGTATTCCTAAAGGAAGAATGACTGAGATTTTTGGGCCGGAATCATCAGGAAAAACTACTCTCTGTTTATCCTTAATTGCAGAGACGCAGAAGACTGGCGGAGTAGCTGCTTTTATTGATGCTGAACATGCGTTTGATCCTTCTTGGGCGAAGGTGTTGGGGGTAAAGTTGGAAGATTTATTAGTTTCACAGCCGGATACAGGCGAGCAGGCGCTTGAGATTACTGAGGCGTTAATACGATCCGGCGGAGTAGATTTAGTGGTAGTTGATTCGGTGGCTGCTTTAGTGCCAAGATCTGAGATTGAGGGTGAAATGGGTGATTCTCAGATGGGGGTACAGGCAAGATTGATGTCGCAGGCTTTAAGAAAACTAACCGGTGTAGTTTCTCGTTCTAAAACGACTGTGGTATTTACTAATCAACTGCGTTTAAAAATTGGGGTAATGTTTGGTAATCCCGAAACTACTCCGGGAGGTCTAGCCTTAAAATTTTATGCCTCGATTCGGATGGATATTCGTAAGATTGAAACCTTAAAGAAAAATAATGAAATAATAGGTACAAGAGCTCGAGTTAAGGTGGTTAAAAACAAAATGGCACCACCTTTTAAAACGGCAGAATTTACCATTAATTCTCAAGGCATAGATAAAGAGGAGGGTTTAATTGATACAGCCATTATTGCTGGTTTACTGACCAAAAGTGGTGCCTTTATCAAATATGGGGATAAAATCTTAGGTCAAGGCAAAGAACAGGTGAAGGAAACTTTAAGATCAGAGGAAAAGTTGCGCCAAACAATTGCTCGTTTAATTGAACAAAAATATTTTGCTAAAAAATAAAATAAATTGTTCTTCGGCAAAAAAGTGCTAAAATATAGATATTAAAAATTGCTTTATTTAGGGATACTAATTGATAAAATAATTTTATGGAATTTTTAAGGTTGCAATCAGTCTTTTTTAGTAATAACTAATTAACTTCCTAAAATAAAGCTTATTATTTGGCTTATGTTGAACTTTTTACACAATTTGTTTTTTAATAAACAAAAACAAGCAGAAGAATTGGAGAAGATCAAACTTCAGGCAAAAGAGATTATCATTAAAGCTAATGAGGAGGCATTAAAAATTAAACAAGAGGCCGAAAAAGAAGCACGTCGAACAATTAGTGGTGCAGTTGAGGCAGAAAAAAGACTGGCAAAAAAAGAGCAGCAGTTGGAAGATAGAGAAAATTTTCTTAATAAGGAGCGGACAAGTTTGGAAGCCGCTAAAAAACAGTACGAAGAATTAAAAAGAGATTATGAAGAAAAAAGAGAAGCAATTTTACAAAAATTGGAAAAAGTAGCACATTTAACCAAAGATCAAGCGCGCCATCTCCTACTTCAGGGTTGGGAGGAAAAGTTAAAAGCTGAAATTGCCAAAAAAATAAAACAAAAAGAAGAGCAGATTAGACAAGAGGCCGACGAGCGGGCTAAACAGATTTTATTAGATGCAATGCGTTATGGAGCTACCGATTATGTGGCAGAGTATACTTTATCAGTAATTAATCTGTCCAGTGATGATTTTAAAGGAAGAATTATTGGAAAAGATGGCCGTAATATTCGCGCTTTTGAATTGGCAACCGGGGTGGATGTTGATTTAGAGGAAGAGGGAGTAATCCGTCTTTCTTCTTTTGATGCGGTGCGACGGGAAATTGCCCGTTTATCATTGGAAAAGCTGATTCGTGATGGTAGAATTCAACCACAAAGAATAGAAGAGGTAGTGAAAAAGACTAAAGAAGAGGTGGACAAAATAATTTTTAAGGCAGGTGAAGAGCTAACACATAAAGTAGGCGTCTTTAATTTACCTACGGAGATTATTAAATTATTAGGACGGTTTAAATATCGCTATTCTTATGGCCAAAATATGATTCTACACACACTGGAGGAAACTAAAATCGGTATTGCTTTAGCCCATGAGTTTAAAGCTGACGTTAATATTGTTAAGCTTGGTTGTCTACTGCATGATATTGGTAAGGTTATTACCGATAAAGAAGGATCGCATGTTGAATTAGGAGTTAATTTATTAAAAAAATATCGTTTTCCTCAAAAAGCAATTGATTGTGTTGCTAGCCACCATGAAGATCAACCCTTTAATTCGATTGAAGCAGTTATTACCTATATTGCTGATGCGGTTTCTGGTGGTCGTCCTGGTGCTCGCCATGAAGATTTGCAGGAATACTTAAAAAGGATTAAGACAATTGAAGATATTGCTAAGACTAAAAAAGGTGTTAAAGAGGCTTATGCTTTACAAGCAGGACGGGAGTTGCGGGTAATTGTTGAACCGCAGGAGATTAGTGATGATGAGGCGGTAATTTTAGCAGAAAAGATTAAAGAAGAGTTAGAAAAAAAATTTGATGTTTTTCCTGGTCAAATTAAAATTACAGTCATTCGCGAACTAAGAACAGAGACGGTAACAAAAATTTAATTTATCTTGTTACAGGGCGTCAAATTTGATATAGATTGTTATAATAAGATAGTTTTAATATAGATTGACAAGAAGCCCAAAACTTTCTATTCTATAGCCTAGAATGGAGGTGAGAATAATTAATGACTAAAGCTGATTTAGTAGCTCAAGTAGCTAAAAAGGCTGGTTTAACCGCCAAGGCTGCCAAAGATGCTGTCAATACTATTTTTTCAACCATGACCGATGCTCTCAAAAGAGGCGAAAAGGTTGTCGTAACTGGTTTTGGCACCTTCATGGTGAGGAAAAGAGCTGCCCGTAAAGGCCGCAATCCTCAAACAGGCGCCGAAATTCAAATTCCAGCCACAAAAACTCCTGGCTTTACAGCAGGAAAAAGTCTCAAAAGAATTGTCAAATAAATTTTTATAAAAAACCGCAGCCCGCTCGATTAATCCGTTTATCATCTTAAGCGAATCAATCGAGCGGGTTGCTTTTGACAATAGTTTTTAGTATAATATAGTTTATATGCTTAAAAAGCTATTTACGCCTTTAGCGATCATCTTGCTTTTCGTTTTGATCCCGCCCGCTTTTTATTTTCTTGATTATTCGCAGTCAATCTCTTTTAAAAAAGAAGAGGTGGTTTATGTTTTGCCCTATCCAGGAATTTTACCAGATCATCCGCTTTATTTTGTCAAAACTGTTAGGGATAGAATTATTGATTGGGTAACGCGTGACAATATTAAAAAGGCTGAATATTATCTGCTTTTCTCCGACAAAAGAGTGGCAATGGCGGAAAGTTTAGCCAGAAAAGGCAAAGATAATTTAGCCATTAGCACCTATTCTAAAGCAGAAAAGTATTTTCAGAAAATTATTGGTTTATTAACCGAGGCAAAAAAACAAGGTGCGAGTCCAAATTCTGAATTTATTAATAATCTGCGTTTGAGTAATCGTAAGCATTATGAAGTAGGGCAGATACTTTTAAAAATTCTTCCTCAAGGAAGTAGTGAAGAAATTAATCAAGTGCTAAAAATGAATCAAGAAATAAAACAACAACTAGTAAAATTTTAGTCTTTTTTTAAGCTTCCCAAAACAAACGCCAAGAGAAAAAAGTTCTGTGGCAATGTCCACCAATAGTGATCGGTAATACCGGTTAAGACAATTACTAAAGTCAAAAGATAATTCTCCTTCAGTTGTTTTTTTAAATGTTGTTTTCCGAGCCATAAAATTAGTCCGCTATTAACAAGACCAATCTCGGCGATAATTAACAGAAAAAGATTGTGTACGGGTTGATTAAACAGCCCAATCAAAGGATTATTGAACTTAGTTTGAGCGAGTAAATAATTATTTAAACCTACACCAAGTAAAGGATATGCCTGAATAATTTTTAGTGCTTGATTAGCTAGTACTAATCTTTTAACTAAAGATAAAGGGTCAGTCTGACCTAAAAGGAAGATAATGCTACAGACAATAATAACAAACAAATGAGTAATTGTACAAACGCGGCAGGAATTTTTTTGTGACAGATAAAAAATAAATAGTATTAAGATAAAGACAAGAATTGCGGTTTTGGAAAAAGATAAGAAAATTAATAAACTAAAGATTAAAAGGACAAGGTTTTTTAACCAAAAAGCTTGATTAAAATATTTTTTAGTTAAGATAAAAACATAAAGTAAGAGATAAAATCCAGCCAGAGAGTTAGGGTGGGAAAAAGTGCCATAAGGTCTTAAAAACTCTTTACCCAAGAGATTAATTTTAGCTATGCTAATCGTGCCTAGATGAAAATACCTTTCTCCTAAGAAATAGAATATTCCTTGTAGGGCATGACCATTATAGAATTGATAGCTGACTAAAAACAACTGAATTAAAGCATTTATAAACAAAGTCAACAAAATTTTTTTAGGAGATAGAGTAGTTTGTTTAAAAAGAAAAAATATTACTAGCCACTGTATAATTCTTAGTGATTTAATCGTAGCTAAAGAGAAATTCAAAGCGGTAACAATATTAAAAACCAGCATTAAAATAAGGAGTAGAAAATATTTGTTAGAGAAAGAGCGAAGAATGGTTTTAAGGTTAAGACAAATTAATAGTAAGAAGATAAAGTCAAGGAAATAAAAAGTAGGCGCAAGATAATCGCTTCTTACTCCTTGCAAAAAGCTAAAATTAAAAAAGAAATGTTTGCCAAATTGAGTGGGAAGAAAGAAGAGATAAATTAACAGTAGGCTTTGGTTAAGTTTAAAAAAGATTAAGTTGTTGTTTTTCTTCTTTGGTTGTTTTTTCATTATTGTTGTTTTCGGGAGGAAATATTTTAACTTTACCAAAAACACCATCATAACCGGGATTTACAAATACTTGTCGGTTGCGGACGATTGTAATCGCCTGACGCAGTTTTTCTCCGCCAATCTTAGCAATTTCCTCAAGGGGAGTTTTTAAGAGTAAGTCAAACTCACTTTTGTGTTTTAGAATTTCTTCATATTGATGTAATCCTTTTGTCTGTGATCCTTGATTGATTTCAACTAGAATCTCAAGTAGAGGAACCAGCGAAACAAAAGGACGATGTTTTTTCTGTGGGTCACCCACGAAGGTAACTTGATTTTTATTTTTACTCAAAAGCAAATCTTCTTTTTTTAATGGTAGTTGAGCCATGGCTAGGATTTGATTTTCCACTCCAATAGTGAGCGGGTGGTGGCAGATGGGACAAATAGGACCTTTTTGGATTACCTCCTTGGGGGAGTAGCGAATATTGCAGTTGCGATGACCGGACCAATGATATTTTCCTTCTTCGGGAAAAAATTCAATTGTATAACCAATTTTAAACCTTCCATTAGGTTTTTGTTTAATGGCGTTTGAGATATCAAAAAAAGAATAGGATGAGTTTGAGATAGTAGAATCGTTATTTTCGACAAAAACCGTTGCTTCTCTTCCTAATTTTTGACCAGAATGAGCATCAGAAAAAGACAAGATTGCACGTTTTTGTAAATCTTTAATTTGCCAATTCATCATTGGATCAGAGGAAAGACCAGTTTCAATAGCAAAGATAAAGTTGCTTAAGTCACCAAAACACTCATTAATAGAGCTAAAGCCGGATTTAGAGCCAAAAAGAGAAAACCAAGGTGTCCAGATATGAGCAGGAATTAAAAGTGAGCTAGGGTTAATCTCTAAAATTAACTCAAGAAGATCTCGTGATGATAAACCAATAATTGGTCTACCATCAGCATTAAGATTGGCACCGTGATTTCTTAAATTGGCAATAATTTTTTCAGCACTGGAGAGTGAAGGAGAAAAAATAAGATTATGAATTCTTCTGGTTTTGCCATTTTGATTATAAATACTAGCGATTTCAGTTGAGAGTATAAAATTAACAGGCCTTTTTTGCTTTGGAGAGGGGTTAATTAAAGTAAAAATTCCCGGAGCAATTTCTTTTAAATTATTTTTAATTTCTCTTAACCAAAAAGGGTGAGTCCAGTCACCGGTGGCAACAAGATCAATACCCTTTAGACTGGCAAAATGCGCGATCTCCCAAAGATCCATTTTTTGTGAAACAGCGCGAGAATATTTAGAGTGAAGATGCAAATCAGCAATAATTGGCATAGGTTTATTTTAGCAGACTGCTCTGCTAAAATTAAGACAAATATGAAAATTTTTAATCGCAAGTATAATCGTGAATATACCAAAATTGAAGAATTTGAGGCGGGAATTATTTTGTCAGGAGCCGAAGTTAAGTCAATTAAAACGGGTAATTTAAAAATAGATGACGCCTATGTTAAGATTTTTAATGGTGTGCCTTATTTAATTAATGCTGATATTTCTCTTTATAAATTTGCCCAACCAAATGCTTCCTATGATAGTAAAAGACGAAGGCAGCTCCTATTGCGCAAAAAGGAGCTAATTAAGATAATAACCCGAAGCAAGTCACAGGGGTTGACGTTAATACCTATAGTATGTTATACTAAACATAATCTTATTAAATTACTTATTGCTTTATCTAAGGGGAAAAAAGACTGGGAAAAGCGCAGGGGAGAAAAAGCAAAAAAGATTGCTTTAAGGGCAAAGATTGAGGCAAAGGAATATTTAAAAAGATAAAGCTTTCGGTTAAGCAAATTTAATTTAGAGTAATTTTGGGGATGATGGGAATCGACGAGGAATTGGCACATTTACAAATGGTGAGAGCGGATCTATCCGTCAAATAGAAAAAAATAACTGATAAAGAGCAATCTGAAGCAGCCGAAGCTTTTGCTTATAGAATGCAACCTGCATTCTTATATGCCTAAAAAGCTTAACGGCCTTAATCTAAGTTTTCCTTGGTTTAACTTAGATTTAAGGTTAACCAATCAAGGTAGAACTAATATTCATTTTTCGGTTAGCTTATTAGTCGACAGACTGTAACCGGCTCTCTAACGGATTTTTGTTTATTTTAGAAGTTAGAGAAGAGTAAAAAATAAACTATCTCTTACTAAACATTTATAAATGTGTTTCTTCGGACCCGGGTTCAACTCCCGGCATCTCCACACTCCGTCCCGCATAGCAATTTTGTGATGTGGGACTTCGCGTGGCAAGCCACACTTTATAAATAGGAGACGCTTAATAACAATTTTGTTATATCCCTTTGCTTTCAAATTGTAAGGGGTTATACCAAACGGAGCTTTGATTTTAGAGATTGGTTTTTGACTATAAAGTCAATCAAAATCTCATTTAAAAGCTACGGTTTATACCCAACGTAGCTTTAGCGAAGTGGTATAGGTATATACCAAGAAGTTGCAAAATCAAAGCAGAGTCGTATAAAATATTTTCTGTGTTCTACGTTTATATTCTTCAGTTAAAAGATAAAACTTATTACGTTGGTTATTCTTCCAATTTAAAACAAAGAATAAAAGAACACAATCAGGGATTAGTGTTATCAACAAAAAATTTAAGACCAGTAAAACTTATTTTTTAT
>CAZYRU010000037.1:0-8420 GCA_964649995.1 uncultured Gammaproteobacteria bacterium | reverse complement strand
AAAAATTACCGCAGTAAAAAAACCTTCTATTTGAAAACCTGGAATAAAAAAGGCGATTAACATTATTAACGCCCCGTTAACTACAAAAGTAAATAAACCTAGAGTTAAAATATTCAAAGGTAAAGTAAAAAATAAGACAATAGGTTTAATAATAGTATTAACAATACCCATCGCCACCGCCACCGTTATTGCTGTCCAAAAATCAGCAATCCTTACTCCTGGAAAAAAATAAGCAGTAATAATAATTGCTAATGAAGTAATTAAAAGCTTCAACAATGGTTTCATAAAAAAATGATAAAAAAATAATTAAAGCCTGTTAAACCTTTAATTGGGATAATGGCATTTCTTATATTTTTTTCCTGATCCACACCAACAAGGATCGTTACGACCTGGCTTTTTTTTACCTTCACCCGGCAAAGTAACCTTTATAGCCTGTTGTTCTTGTTGATGTAATTGCGATTTAAAAGATGCTGCACCGGTGGAGGAAGACAAAGAAGCCTGAAAAGGATCCATCGCTGAGGCAGATTTATATTCAACTGCTTGAGGTTTAGTATTTTCTGCTACAGAAACTTCTATCTTAAACAAACGGCGCGTTACCTCAAAATTGATATTACTCATTAACTTCTCAAACATGAGATAAGCTTCATTTTTATATTCAACTAAAGGATCAAGCTGAGCAAAACCTCTTAAATTAATCCCTTCCCGCAAATTATCAATTGCAGTAAGATGATCCATCCAATATTTATCAATGGTGGTTAAAAAAAGAGTTTTAGTAATCTCTACCCACAAATTCTCTCCTAACTCGTTTTCTCTAACTTGAGACTGTTTTTTAACTTTTTCATTCAAATAACAAATCAATTTTTCGGTATTTAAACCCTGATAATTACTTTCCAGCTCATCAGCAGTTAAAGGCACCAGTAAATTTATTTCCCGAAGAAAATTTGTTTTTATTTCAGAAGAAAGATTATCTTCTAAAGATAAATAACTATTAACTAAACTCTCTATCTCTTCTTGAAAAAGAGTAAAAATTAATTGTTTAAATTGCGTTAAATCTTGAGAAGGCAGAGATAAAATTTTTTTTCTTAACTGATAGATTATTCCTCTTTGTTTATTAAGAACATCATCATATTCTACTAAATGTTTACGAATATCAAAATTAAAACCTTCTACCTTTACCTGCGCCTGTTCAATTGCTCGAGAAACCATAGGATGAGATAATGGCTGATCTTCGGGAAAATTTAACATATTCATAATATTAGTAATCTGTTCTCCACCAAAAATACGCATCAAATCATCCTCTAAAGAAACAAAGAATTTTGTTTCTCCCGGATCTCCCTGACGACCAGCTCTTCCCCGCAGTTGATTATCAATCCGGCGCGATTCATGCCTTTCCGTACCAATAACACACAACCCTCCCAATTTAATTATTTCATCATGTTGTTCTTGCCATTTTTGCCGGTCTTTTTTATATTCTTCTTTATTTTGATATTCATACTCATTAGGCGGTTGACCCCCTAAAATAATATCCACTCCTCGACCGGCCATATTAGTAGCTACAGTAACAGCCTGCTTCTTCCCGGCATTACTAATAATTAACGCCTCTCTCTCGTGATTTTTTGCATTTAAAAGTTCGTGAGGAATTCCCCGTTGGGTTAAAAATTGTGACAACCGTTCGTTCTTTTGAATTGAGGTCGTACCCACTAAAACAGGACGACCTTTCTTATAGTTGGCAATAATTTCCTCAACTACCGCATTATATTTAGCCTTTTCAGTTTTGTAGATTAAATCTGGATGATCTTTTCTAATTAGTGGTCTATGTGTAGGTAATACCACTACTTCGGTTTTATATATTTTATGAAATTCCTCTGCTTCAGTCGCAGCAGTACCTGTCATGCCCGCCAACTTTTCATACATTCTAAAATAATTTTGCAGAGAAATAGTCGCTAAAGTCTTTGATTCCTGTTGAATCGCAACTCCTTCTTTGGCCTCAATCGCCTGATGTAGTCCCTCGGAAAAACGCCTCCCAATTAATAATCTGCCAGTAAATTCATCTACTATAATTACTTCTCCATTTTTTACAATATAATCTTTATCTTTTTGAAAAAGAGTCATCGCTTTTAACGCCGCCTCAATATGATACAAAGTATCAAAATCTTTTTCATAAATATTATCCACCCGCAAAATTGATTCAATTTTTTTAATCCCTGCTTCCGTTAAATTAGCGGTCTTGTGTTTTTCATCCACTACATAGTCTTCTTTTTTATCCAGTAATTTTACAATTTTAGAATATTGATAATAACGGGAAGTATCCTCCTGATAAGGAACAGAAATAATATGTGGCGTCCTCGCTTCATCAATTAATACCGAATCTGCCTCATCAATAATTGCATAATAAAAACCTCTTTGCACTAAATCATCAACTGTCTGTGCCATATTATCTCTTAAATAATCAAAACCAAATTCACTATTAATTCCATAGATAATATCGGCTTGATAAGCTTGCTTACGGGAGATCTCTCGCAAATGCGCCAACCTCCAATCAATGACATCATGATCTTTATAAGCAGAATCAAAAATAAACGATCGATCAGAAATAATTGCCGCCGTTTGTAAACCTAAGAAATGATAAACCATTCCCATCCAACCGGCATCACGCCGCGCTAAATAATCATTTACGGTTACTAAATGTACACCTCTACCGGTTAAGGCATTCAGATATAAGGCAGTAGTAGCGGATAAAGTTTTACCTTCACCAGTTTTTTGTTCAGCAATCTTTCCCTGATGCAAAACAATTCCCGCCATTAATTGGGTATCAAAATGTCGTTCTCCCAAAACACGACGTGATGCTTCTCTTACCAAAGCAAAAGCACGCGGCAAAATCTCATCAAGAGTAACTTCTTGCTTTTGAATCTGCGCTTTAAATTTTGCAGTTTCCAGCGGAAAATCTTTATCCAGCAATTTCCTTATTTCATCCTCTTGCGCATTTATTTTGTCAACAATTGTTTGTAAACGCTCAATTTCTCGTAAGTTATAATCGAAGATTTTTTTAAAAAAATTGAACATATAATTTTAGCTAGAACTTTGAATTGTAATGTTGACAATTATTTTTGAAAATATTCCTGCGGAATAATTACCAATCGTTCAGGAGCAACCGTGAAACTATCTTTATCTTTCTGATTAAACTTAAAAACAAAATGAATTGTATCTCCTTCTTTGATTTTAGAAAAACCACTTTTTTCCAACTCTAAAGTTTTAGAATTAAGCAAATATTGTTTTGTTTTGGTTTCAATATTTAAAAGATAATTCTCCTTTTGAGTAGTTACCACCTTTAGCTGATAATTACTTGTATCTACCTCAGTTACCTTACCCGATAAGATTTTAAAAACTTCATCTACATATACGAAATTAGCCGTAATTGAATCATTGTCGCCATTAACGCCGGCAACAATCACAAAATCATTTTTATCAATTTTGTCATATTTAATTTCCTGTCTTTTATTAGATAAAACTTGATAATATTTGCTTAAAGCCTCATCAAGTTTAACCACAATTTTTTTATCATCAAGGGTTAATAAAGAAAAACTATTGGACTGTTTTTCCTGAATAAAACCAGAAATAGCGCGATTATTTTTTTTAGCAATCTCAGCCACCTTATTTGCTAATCTTTCTCTTAATTTTTTTGCTTCTTCCTCCTCTTTAGCTGATAAAGTCACCGAAGGAAAAGGGTTTTTTTGTATTGTAGCAGAGGAGGAGGAAAGGTTAGAAGAATCAGTAGCAGGAGACACTGATTGTGCTAAACAATCAACACTAACAAACAATAATAACGCTATTACTAACAATAAAGATATTTTTTTCATAATTTTTCTTCTAAAAAATAGACTATTAACTCTTTTTCCTGTATCTTCTCTTGTGGATCCTGGGGATAAACCGTAATTTTAATAGTATTTTCCCCAAACGCTAAAGGAAATTTAATTTCAAAGTCTTGCTTGTCGGTTTTATAAACTTGATCCTTAAAAGCAGATTGCAGAAAAATTGTTGCACCTTTAGTAGTTCTACCTTTAATTACTACATTATCTTCATAAACAATCGTTCCGCTTGTCGGTTGGGTAATATCAAGGTTCTGTACTAATGCTTGAGTAACCGCAACAGAAGGAGTAATTTTATTAATAGGGGCAACTGCTTTATTTTTACTGATTTGATCCTGTTTATTTTTAAAAATAATTCCTACAGCTAAAACTCCTCCTAAAATAATTCCAAAAAAAATCGCAATCAGTGTTTCTTTTTTCATATTAAAATGATAGGGAAAAAACTAATGGTTGTCAAACAATAAGAAGCTTGCCAATACCTCAGGCAGCTTATTGATCAGATCATTAATATTATACCAAAAGCCTTTTTCTCTGTAGAGTTTATCCGCGCTGGTTTTTAACAGTAATGAAGCGGAAACAGCGCTAATTAAAGGTAAATTTTGGCAAACCAAAGCCGCAGTCAAACCAGCCAACAGATCACCAGTGCCACCTTTAGTCAAACCCGCATTCCCCCCTTCTACAATAATTTCTTGATGGCCATCAGTAATCTTATCCTTAATCGCCTTTAAAAGAATAATTGTATTAAATTCCCGCGCCAATAACTTAACTTGGCTTCCTGTTTGATGAAAAAGTAATTGAAATTCCTGTTGATGTGGAGTAATAATAGCTGGTTTATTTAATTTTAATAACCATTCTTTCTCCATCATCTGCAATGCTCCGGCATCAAAAACAAATTGTTGATTGGGAAAAGTAAAGATTAATTTTTTTACCAATGCATAAGTAAATCGTCCCTCTTTTCCCCGCATCATACCAGGACCAACCAACACCGCATCATCTTCATCTACATAAGCAAAAATATTTTTTTGAGGTACAACAATACCATTGCGAAACTTCTTTTTTAAAGCCAAAATAATCTCGTTATTTTCTTGACTGGAAGAATAATGAACAATATCGACAAAATGCGACGCAATCTCTGCTGCCCAAATGGAGGCAGAATGAAAAAGGGAGGATCCGCCAATAATTAATAATCTCCCATTTTGACCTTTATGAGATAATGCTTTTGGCAGCTTAAGCTGTTGCAGATAGTGTTTAACCGCCTGACTATTGCTAGTTTTAATTAACATAAAAATAATTTCAAAATCCCACTTAAAAATCGAGATTGGTAAATTTTAATCTATCTTTTTCTTTTATGTTTCTAATCTTTAATCTTAAATACTTGATACCTCAAATAAATGTTATAATTTTACATTATATTGCTATGAAATACCAAGAATTAAGAAAATTTTTTGCTGATTTTTGGCGGCAAAAAAATCATCATGAAGTACCACCCATTCCTCTAATTCCTAAAGAGGATCCAACCACTCTTTTTACCGGCTCAGGGATGCAACAGCTGGTACCCTATTTTTTAGGTCAAACCCACCCGTTAGGTAATCGACTCTACAATATCCAACCCTGTCTTAGAGCTCAAGATATAGAAGAGGTAGGCGACAACCGCCATGATACTTTTTTTGAGATGATGGGAAACTGGTCGTTGGGAGATTATTTTAAAAAAGATCAATTAGCTTGGTTTTGGCATTTTTTAACTAAAATTCTCAAATTACCAAAAGAAAAACTTTATGTGACGGTCTTTGCCGGCAGTAAACAAATTAAGGCAGATGATGAATCGCGCCAAATATGGAAAAGTTTAGGCGTCAAAGATGATCATATCTTTGCATATGGAGCGGAAAAAAATTGGTGGTCACGTGCTGGCTCACCAGAACAAATGCCCCCTGGTGAACCAGGTGGACCTGACAGTGAGGTTTTTTATGAATTTACCCAAATCAAGCATCAAAATCAATTCGGAAATAAATGTCATCCCAACTGCAACTGTGGCCGCTTTATGGAAATTGGTAATTCTGTTTTTATGCAGTATAAAAAAAATCCTGATGGTAGTTTTTCTGAATTACCTAAAAAAAATGTTGATTTTGGTGGAGGTGTAGAAAGAATTTTAGCCGCCTGTAACGATAATCCCGATATCTTTAAAACCGATGTTTTCTGGATGGCTATTGCGGTAATTGAAGAAACCACCGGAAAAAAATATCAAGACTACCAAAAAGCCATGCGTCTAATCGTAGATCATCTTAAATCAGCCTGTTTTTTATCACGAGAAGGATTAAAACCTTCCAATAAAGAACAAGGTTATGTAATGCGAAGATTAATCAGACGAGCCTATGTAGAAATGACTGAATTAAATCTAACTGTAGATTTAATCACCCCAATTACTCAAGTAATAACTAATATTTATTCCCATTATTTCCACAATACTAATTTTCAACAAATCACAGCGCCAATTATTAGTGAAATGAATAATTTTGAAAAGATTATTTATCAAGGTGTTAAAATTCTCAAACAAAAAACTATTATTAACGGTAAAACCCTATTTGATTTAAAACAAAGCTATGGTTTTCCGTTAGAGATTTCTTTAGATTTATTGCTAAAATGGGGAAAATTGAAAAATAAGGAGCAATTAATTAGTCAATTTCAACAAGAAGCTGTTAAACATAAAAATTTATCTCGTCAAGCTTCCTCCCAAAAATTTAAAGGCGGTTTGGCAGACTATAATAATCAAACTATTAAATATCACACCGCTACTCACCTGATCCATCAAGCTTTATTTGATCTTTTAGGCAACAGTGTCCGTCAAGAAGGTTCCAATATTACTAACACAAGACTGCGTTTTGATTTTTATAGCACCACTCCTCCCCCTGCTCACACTTTAAAAACAATTGAGGAAATTGTTAATGCTAAAATTCAGCAAAAACTACCGGTTACCTATAAAGATCTTCCCAAGCAAGAAGCAAACAAAATAGGCGCCAAAGCCTTTTTCCGTCATCAATATCCTGAGATTGTTACGGTTTATTTTATTGGTGATTACTCAAAAGAATTCTGTGGCGGCCCACATGTTAGCAATACACAAGAAATCGGTAAAATTACTATTTATAAACTCGAAAAAATTGGTAATCAACTATATCGAATTTATGCTAAATAAAAATTAGAGTCTTCTTGCTTAAATAAATCACCATCTAAGTTGCTATTCTGTTCATTCTCCTGCTTAAATAGATTCCCAGTCAAACCGGGAAATGACAAATAAATTTACAATTTACATGTATAAGGTTGAGAATCTAGAAAAACAGATCATATTGACATTGACAAATATAATTTAATCATATAAATTGAAGGACATATGAAAAAAACATCTTCCAACCCCAAAACCAAAGTTAATGTATTAATCTCAATAAAAGAAACATTCAAAAGAAAACTGAACAAAAAAAACTTTTTTACCAAAAATCTAAGCTATATTATAATCATCATCTTAATCATTATCGCCGCTTTTTTAATTAAAAGTATGATTGACGATAATGTTAAAGACAATCTCCAAAAAAAGGTTTTACCAGAAACGATTAAAAAATTAGTACCAGCCAATACAAAAATTACCATTGGCAAGATTAAAGATGTTAGCAATGTATATGAATTTGAATTAAATCTAACCAATAGCAATAATCCTAATGCTCAAAATGCTCAAAAATATATTTCCTATATTACTAAAGATGGCAAAATTCTTTTTACCTCAGGGGTAAAGTTGGAGGAGTTAGCTAAAATTAAAGGTACTTCCACTAATCAAACAGAAACAAAAAAATTAACCTGTAACGATCTAAATAAATCAGATTCTCCTAAGCTAACGGCGTTTGTTGTAGCTGATTGCCCGTTTGGACTACAAACCCAAAGACTGTTTAAACAAGTAATTAATCAGCTGCCGGCGTTAAGCGAAAATCTTGATATTAAATATATTGGATCAATTGAAAACACAAAAATTACTTCCATGCATGGTGAAAAAGAAGCCGAAGAAAATCTCCGCCAGATTTGTATTCGAGAAGAACAAAAAGAAAAATACTGGCCGTATATTGCCTGTTATATGCAGGAAGGAAAAACCGATACCTGTCTGACAACGGAAAAAATAGACACCGCCAATCTTCAAGCCTGTATGAATGATCCTAATCGAGGCAATAATTATGCTCAAAAAGATTTTGATTTAGGTAAAAAGTTTCAAATTTCTGCTTCACCTACTTTACTGCTTAATAACAGCCAAGTTATTTCTGAAGAAGATTTTGGTGGTAGAGTGGCTAATACTATCAAAAATATTATTTGTTGTGCTTCTAACAATAAGGCGGATTACTGTAATCAACAATTAAGTCAAGAAGCTGTAGCGGTTTCTTTTTCTAAAACTGATACTAACAATAATAATGTCAACTCTGCCGCTAGTTGTAATTAAAACTAAAGCGAATCTCTTGTGGGTGCCCTCGACGGGATTCGAACCCGTGTTTCTAGCCTGAGAAGCTAACGTCCTAGGCCGCTAGA
>CAZYRU010000036.1:0-8498 GCA_964649995.1 uncultured Gammaproteobacteria bacterium | reverse complement strand
GAGCCTATAATGTTACTACTGCCTTACGTCAACCTGGTAGTGCGATTAAACCGCTAAATTACGCCATTGGAATTGAGCGTAAATTGGTTACTGCCGCCTCGGTATTTTTGGATGTCCCCACCTGTTTTTCTGCCCTTGGCCAAAGCAAAAGCTACTGTCCGGTAAATTATGATGGACAATTTCACGGTCCAACTCAACTGCGTTTTGCCTTAGGAAATTCTTATAATATTCCTGCAGTTAAGATGTTGGCTTTAAATGGAGTTGATAACTTTATCGCCTCCGCTTCTGCCTTTACTATTACTACCTTTAAAGATCCTAAAAACTATGGTTTATCTCTCACCTTAGGCGGCGGTGAAGTAAAAATGACAGAAATCGCTCAAGCTTTTTCTGCCTTTGCCAACCGAGGAATTGCTAAAAGATTAAATTCGGTTTTAAAGGTAGAGGACAAATTGGGCAAAGTAATTTATGAATATAAAGATCCCAACTATGTAAAAGATGTTAAAAAACCCTTGTTTTACCCTAATTTTTTTTCTATCTCAGGCAGCCGAGCTATTTCTCAGGAAACTGCGTTTATTATTTCTCATATTCTACTAGATGATAATGCCCGCAGTAGCGCTTTTGGCACTAACTCTTATCTAAAAATCCCCAATAAAGCCGTTTCGGTCAAAACCGGCACTACCGATGATAAAAAAGATAATTGGACCATTGGCTATACACCTAATTTTCTAACAGCTGTCTGGGTAGGCAACAATGATAACTCTCCCATGCATCCTTATTTAACCTCAGGAATAACTGGTGCGGCGCCGATTTGGAACCGAGTAATGCAATATATCCTAAGCACTCAGCCTGATTTATGGCCAATCCGACCGGAAACTGTCTATGGCAAACAAATCTGCTACCTAACAGGAGCGTTAATGATAAAAGATAATGAAGGCAAGGAAAGTTGTCCAGCGCGATTTGAATATTTTATTAAAGGCACCGAACCTAAAATACCCGTTAATGAGAGTCAAAAAGAAACGATATTAGTTTACCCTGACGGTAAACAAGCTTTTAATAAAAATGATCCTAATGCCGCTCCGCAAGAAAAGATTGTTATTCATGATATGTTTGGCAGCTACTGTGTTGATTGTAATCATGAATCTAAAGATAACTACCAATATATTCAATTATGATTGGAATCATTCAAAAAGTTAAATCCGCTAGAGTAATGATTGAAAATAAAATTTATTCTCGCATTGATCAAGGTTACTTAATCTTTGTTGGTATCTATCAGCAGGATCAAGAACAAGACGCACAAATCTTAGCAACAAAAATAATTAAACTGCGTATTATGCCCGATTGTCATGATAAAATGAATCTTACCTTAAAAGAAGTAAAGGGAGAGATTTTGGTAGTGCCGCAATTTACTCTTTGTGCTACCCTAGCAGGCAGACGGCCTTCTTTTTCTCACGCCAAACCATCTCAAGCCGCTAAAATAATCTACGATTATTTTGTTAAAATATTAATGCAGGAAAATATACATGTCGCAAGCGGCAAATTTGGTGCTAAAATGCAAGTAGAATTAATTAATGATGGACCAGTTACTTTTATAGTTCACAGTAAGCACCTTTAATTTATAATTAAAATTATGAAAAATCGAGTTCTCGCCGGTATTCGAGCCACCGGACAATTACATTTAGGAAATTATTTAGGAGCAATCAAAGGAATGTTAGAGCTGCAAGCAAACAATAACTATGAAACTCTTTATATGGTAGCTGATGCTCACACCATTACTACCCCGTATAATCCGTTAGAATTAAAAAAAAATCGTCGCGAAATTATTATCGATTATCTAGCAGCAGGACTTAATCCTAAAAAAAGCATTCTCTTTTTACAATCACAAGTCTGTGAACATTTTGAGATGAGCTATTATTTTTCCTCGGTCGAAACAATCGCTCGTATGCAGCATCTGCCTACTTATAAAGATAAAGTTAAACAATATCCTCAACACAATACCATGGCTTTGTTAAATTATCCTATTTTAATGGCGGCAGATATTTTATTATACAAAGCAAAATATGTACCCGCTGGTGCTGATCAGGAACCACATTTGGAAGTTGCCCGCGAAATAGCGCGCAAAATGAATGAAAAATTCGGTTTAGATTTTCCCGAACCAGTCAGATTTAACAGCGAAAGAGAGTATATTCCCTCACTTAAAGGAGAGGGAAAAATGAGCAAATCTGTTGCGGGTAGTTATATCAGCTTAACCGATTCCTTAGCAACCATTCGCAAAAAAATTCGCTCTATCCCTACAGCCTCAACCAGCGGCGGCAAAATAACAGGAGGATTAAAAACTCTTTTCACTTTAGGAGAAATCTTTTTAGGTAAGCAAATGAAAAAATATAAATCACAATTTGATCAAGGCAGTTTAAAATTTGTAGAGATTAAAGACGCTTTAGCAGAAAAAATATATCAAGAATTACAACCTTGGCAAAAAAAACGACAAGAGTTATGTCGTCAACCACAACTAATTGACTTAGTGATTGTAGAAGGAACCCGACGCGCCAAAAAAATTGCCCAAACTACTCTTAAAGAAGTAAAAGAAAAAATGGGTTTAAGCTAAAAAATCAATATGGCCATACCTTTAGCTGAAAAACTTAGACCGCAAACTCTTGAAGATTTTGTCGGACAAGAACATTTAATTGGCAAAGGAAAACCTATTCGCTGCATGATAGAATCGGGTAAAATCTCTTCGATGATTTTTTGGGGACCTCCCGGATGCGGTAAAACCACTTTGGCACACCTTATTTCTAAATATATTAAGGCTAACTTTGTTCATTTTTCTGCCGTCACCAATACTGTAGCTGAAGTCCGCAAGATTATCGCTCAAGCCAAACAATATCAACAACTTTATCAACTGCAAACTATTCTTTTTGTAGATGAAATTCACCGTTTTAACAAAGCTCAGCAAGATGCGTTTTTACCCAGTGTAGAAAAGGGGACAATTATTTTAATTGGGGCCACTACCGAAAATCCTGGCTTTGAAGTGAATGCTCCATTAATCTCTCGATGTCAAGTTTACGTTTGTCATCCTCTTAATCAAGAAGAGCTACAAACAATTGCTAATCGGGTTATCAAACACTATCCTCAACATCAATGGGAACAAAAAGCACTAAAGCATCTGATTAAAAACGCCAACGGTGACAGCCGGGTCCTAATTAATGCTATGGAAATATCAGCTTATGTAAGTCATAAAGTGACTTTAAAAGTAGTCGAGGAAGCTATGCAAAAAAAAGCGATTTTTTACGATAAAAAAGGCGACGGGCATTATGATACAATTTCTGCTTTTATTAAAAGTATGCGTGGCGGTAATCCTGATGCAACTTTGCATTATCTAGCTAGAATGCTTAAGGCAGGAGAAGATCCGCTGTTTATCGCCAGAAGAATGATAATTTTTGCTAGCGAAGATATTGGCAATGCCCAACCTACAGCCTTAGTACTGGCCACTTCCTGTTTACAAGCTTGTCATATGATTGGCATGCCGGAAGCACAACTAATTTTAGCCCAAACCGCTACCTATCTTGCTACCGCCAAAAAATCAATTGCTAGCACCGTAGGACTGCAACACGCCCTTAAAGATCTGGAAGAACAAAATTTAGACCCAATTCCTCTGCACCTGCGCAATAGCAGTAATCCGGTAACAAAAAAATTAGGTTATGGCAAAAATCATATTCGCTATCCTTGGTTAGTAGAAAAACAAACAGGAAAAAAGGTATATCAAGAATATTTGCCCAAAAACTTACAAGGCAAAAAATATTATCTACCCGACTGGAAATAAAAAATAATATTAATGCAGTGTTAACACACAGATGTAGTAGATAAAAAATTAGTGCTAGCGACAGGATTCGAACCTGTGACGTCCCGCTTATGAAACGGGTGCTCTACCGCTGAGCTACGCTAGCAATCTCCAACAATAAATTATACAATATAAACTGTATCTATGGCAAAAAAAGAATTGTCAATTATTGTTGTTTCCTACAATACCAAAAAAATTACCCAAGACTGTCTTAATTCTATTCAACTATCACTTGAAGGCAGTGCCATTAATTATGAAATTCTAGTAGTAGACAATGCTTCAACTGACGGCTCCCAAACAATTTTAAAAAAGCTTGCCGCTCAATCTCAAAATCAACTACGATTAATTATTAATCCGCAAAATTTTGGTTTTGGGAAAGCGAATAATCAAGCTGCTAAACAAGCAGAGGGCAAGTATTTACTCTTTTTAAATAGCGATATTATTGTTTTGGGTAAATCAATCTCTCGTTTGCTCACTTACTATCAACAACATGAAACGCAAATAGGTTTCTTAGGTGGCAGATTATTAAATTCAGACTTATCGCTACAACCTTCAGCCGCCTGGTTTTTTAATTTACCGGTAGTATTTGCCGTCTTATTTTTAAAAGGTGACTACTATAATTTAACTCGCTTTTCCCCGAAAACACCTCAAAAGGTAGATTGGGTATCTGGCGCCTGTATCTTAACTACTAAAGACCGTTTTTGGCAAATACAAGGCTTTGATGAAAAAATTTTTATGTATATGGAAGAAGTAGATTTGCTTTATCGCGCTAAAAAACACGGATTAACTACTTATTTTTATCCCTTAGCACAATTCATTCATCTAGGATCGGCTTCAAGTAACAAAACTTATCCCATTCTTCAAGTTTTTCAGGGATTAATTTTTTTTTATAAAACGCATTATTCTCATTTCTCACTTTTTCTGTTGAAATATTTGTTAAAATTAAAGGCATTAAGTGCTATTTTAATCGGTAAATTTATTAAAGATAATTATCTTACTACCACCTATGAACAGGCTTATCAAATCGTTAATATGGCTTGATAACAATTTAATTAAGCTAATGTTGGGTTTTTTTATTTTCTTAATTCCTCTCTTGCCAAAACTACCCATTCGACTGATTGATTATACCTATATTGGCCTACGTTATGAAGATTTATATATTGCTCTTTTTTTCTGTGTCTTTTTATTTCAGCTGATGCGCAAAAAAATTCAATTGCAAACTAAATTTCTACCACACTTCCTGATTTTTTGGGTAATTGTTTTTATCTCAAACTTTGTCGCTACTTATTATCTAAAAACCACTCGAATTGATCAGTTAGGATTACTTCATTCAATGCGCCGATTTGAATATATGATTATTTTTTTTATCGCCACTGCCACCGTAAAAACTAAAGAGGATTTTTTTCACTATCTCCGACTTGTCTTTATTACTCTAGCGCTTGTTTCTATTTATGGACTGGGACAAAAAATTCTTGGTTGGCCGGCAGTGCAAACAATGAATCCTGAATATGCCAAAGGCTATTTATTAACTCTTGATGCTAATGCAAGAATCTCCTCAACTTTTGCAGGCCATTATGATTTTGCCGCTTATTTGGTGTTTCTTATTCCTTTAACTTTAGGCTTTTTTATTAGCACTAATCAAAAAGCTTATTTTCTTTGTTTTGTTATAGTTTTAATTAATCTTACTCTCACCGCCTCACGTGTTTCTTATATCGCTTATATTATTTCCAACCTTACTTTTTTAATCGTTGTTAAAAAACCAAAACTTTTGTTTACAGTCGCACTTCTAACAATTTGCTTCACCTATTTATCCGGCAATTTAACTAAAAGATTAAACCGCACCTTTCAGGAAAAAAAAGTATTTGTCAATAAAATTACCGGCCAGACCAATGTTGCACAAAAAATTACGGTTGATGATCTACCTGCTGGCAACATCAACTCCAAAAACATTGTTAAAAAAAGTACGGCGGCGACAATGACTCAACAAGATATCATTATCTTAAAAGAACAAATTCAAGAAACCTTACGGAAAGAAGGGAAAAAATTTGCCTCAAAACAAGAAGAGCTTGATTATATCGATCAAATGGTAAAAAATTATAATGTTGTCTCCACTGTTCTGCCGGATATCTCCGTTGCTACTCGACTGCAGGTAGAATGGCCGCGAGCAATCAAAGCTTTTCTTAAGTATCCATTGTTGGGAATTGGCCCTTCTAATTTAACCGAAGCTACTGATAATGATTATCTGCGCCTCTTGGGTGAATTTGGAATCTTGGGCTTTTTGAGTTTTTTTTATCTTATTTTTGCCATTGGTCAATATATTTTTTCGGCCGCAGTTAAAATGAAAAAAAAATACCAATTTCTCTTTTATGGTTGTTTGTTTGGTATAGGAGCACTACTGATTAATGCCTCATATATTGATGTTTTTGAAGCTTCTAAGGTCGCCTATACTTTCTGGATGATTATGGGTATTTATGTCGGAGTATTAGCATGGAATAAAATTGAGTTATTTTATGAAAAAAAATAATTTTACCTTAAGCGATTGGCTGATTCTTATTGTTATTCTCATCATCGCGTTGGCTTTTAGACTTTATAAAATTGATAGTCCGCTGGCGGATTTTCATTCTTGGCGACAGGCGGATACCGCGGCAGTAGCACGTAACTTTATTAAAGCGGGTTTTAATCTTCTTCATCC
The DNA here is from genome assembly GCA_964649995.1 of uncultured Gammaproteobacteria bacterium. Lineage (GTDB taxonomy): Bacteria > Patescibacteriota > Microgenomatia > UBA1406 > GWC2-37-13 > CAZYRU01. The sequence goes on along the minus strand of CAZYRU010000036.1, from coordinate 1,971 downwards.
CCAATATGATGATCTATCCAGCATTCAAAGTGGAAAAGATAATCCTGAAGGTTTACGCTTAGTCGAATTTCCTCTTTATAATGCCTCTTTCGCTGCACTTAATAAATATTTACCTATTTTTTCTCTGGAAATATATGGACGTTTAGTTTCTACCTTTGCCTCATTAGTGGTAATTGGAATAATTTATTACCTTTTGGTTAAGGAGGCTTCTCGCCTTAGTGCTGTAATTGCTGGTCTTACTTATGCCACTTTTCCTTTTTTTGTCTTTTTTTCTCGAGTAATTTTACCGGAATCAAGCGCACTCGCCTGCGCCTTTTTAGCTATTTTTTTCCTTTATATCTACCAACAAAAAAATAATTTTTGGCAGGTAATTTATTATTTTTTAGCACTGATTTTTTTTAGTACTGCCCTCCTAATTAAACCCACCACCATCTTTTACGCTTTAGTCCTTTTTTATCTTTTTGCCCGTAAAAATAAAGCTAAAGTCTTTACCCATTGGACTATGTACCTTTTTTTTATCTTAACCCTACTCCCACTTCTCCTTTGGCGAAAATACATCCAAAGTTATCCTCAAGCTATCCCTGCCAGTGAATGGCTACTTTTTTCTGTTAATACGCCGCAAGGATTACAAAAAATTTTTTTTCGTCCCTCATTTTTACGCTGGATTTTTTTTGAAAGAATTAATAATTTAATATTTGGTGGCTTTGCCAGCGGATTTTTTCTTTTAGGTATTGTTAGAAAAAATAAAAGTTGGTTGTTTCCGGTAATTTTAATTGCCGCCTTAGCTTATCTTCTGACCTTTCAAGGCGGCAATCTCCAACATGCCTATTATCAAACTCTGATTTTTCCTGCTTTAGCAATCTTTACTGGTTTAGGAGTCGATTTACTATTTGCTCAACCCAAAATTTTTATTAATCCCTTTTTATCTACTGTTTTAGTTATCGCTGTTTTAGCTACTTCTTGGTTTTTTTCTTACTATCAAGTGCGTGATTACTACCAGTATTCACCGGATCTATTAAAGATAGCCAAAATTATTAAAACTCTCACCCTGCCTGAGGATAAAATCGTCACTGATACACTGGGAGATACAACTTTGCTTTATCTATCCGAACGCAAAGGTTATCCTGCTCCTATTGAAAATTTTGACCGTCTTAAGGATAAGGGATTAAAATATTTTGTGACTATGCAAACTGAGGTTATTCAATCCTTAAAAAAAACTAATCAATATCCCTTAATTTTTGAAAACGATAAATTTGCTATTTTTGAACTATGAAGATTTTGATGCTTACCCCCTATGTCCCCTATCCTCCCTCATCCGGTGGACAAATTAGAACCTTGAATTTACTCAAATATTTAAGCAAAAATAACGCTATTACATTAGTTGCTCTTTATAAAAGTGATAAAGAAAAAGATTATTTTTTCCATCTTAAAACTTATTGTAAAAATATTTATCTTTGCCGCCGACCAGAAAAACCATGGAAGCTAAATACCATTAGTAAAGCTATTTTTTCTCTTTCCCCCTTTCTCGTCATTAGAAATTTTTCTTACGACGCCAAAAAAACTGTAAGCCAGTTGCTAAAACAAACACATTTTGACGTGATTCATGCCGAAACTTTTTATATTATGCCTCATATTCCCAAAACCAATATTCCTATCCTTCTGGTGGAACAAACAATTGAATATAAGGTGTATCAGCATTTTGTCAACTCTCTCTTTTTTTTATTAAGACCATTTTTATCTTTAGATATTTTAAAACTTAAATATTGGGAAAGATTTTATTGGCGCAAAGCTAATCTTGTTGCAGCTGTTTCCAGCAGTGATGAAAAAATCATCAACCAACTAGAACCAAAAACTAAAACTACTATTATTCCCAACGGCGCCGGTGATGAAATGATAGCAAAACGACTAAAAGCTAAAGATTTTCGTCATCCGACGATTTTGTTTCAAGGTAATTTTTATTGGCTACAAAAT
>CAZYRU010000035.1:0-8627 GCA_964649995.1 uncultured Gammaproteobacteria bacterium | reverse complement strand
ATGAAGAAAATAGCCTTGAACTATATAGCAAAATTAAAAATAATGAAAATTATTGTTGTTTATCTAACTTATCCTGATGAAAAAACTGCCCAGAGGATAGGAAACATTCTTCTTAAAGAAAGATTAATTGCTTGTTTTAATTTGTTTCCAATAAAAAGTGGTTATTGGTGGGAGAATAGAGTAGTTAATGAGCGTGAGATTGTTGGAATTCTTAAGACAACTAAAAAGAATTGGAGTAAATTAGTTAAGAGAATTAAGGCAATGCATCCTTATAAGGTACCTTGTATTTTGAAATTTGAAGTTGTTGCCAATGAAGATTATTTTAATTGGATAAGAGAAAGCGTTAGTTAGATAATTTTTATTACTTCTTAAATAACATTAATTCTAAAATTAACTAATGTTAAAGTAATATTATAATTTTTTTCTTATAATTTCAGATGTTTTCTTATCCTCGATATTATCATAAAATGTATTAACTATTTTTTTGGGATTATGAATATTATTAAGATGATAATTAGATTTATGAATAGGGCTATATAAAATTATTGTTCCATAATTGAATAACTTTCCCCAAATATTTTGCTCAATCACAACCGAGCTTAGATTTCTTAGGGTATATATATCTTCTTTAATTTTTAAAATACCTCGATGATGAATTATTGAATCTTCTCTAATTTCATAAATATTATTAGCCCATTCTAGTGTTACTTTAACTATAAGAATAAGTTTAATCAAAGATAATATTATAAAATATAAAATTGCTACATAATTTAACCAGAGTTTATCTGAGATTTCTAAATTAGTTGATATTAGTAATGTCTTAGGTAATCTAATAATAAGATATGAAATTAAGGTTATTAATTCTATTCCGATCAATCTGATAATTAATAGAATGTGACTCTCGCGAACAATTATTAACATAAATAGATTATAATATAAATGCACCAATATTATTATTGAAATAATTACAGAAGATTTATTTTTAAAGTTGTCTAATTAATTATTCTTGTTGAATAGTATATCAGGAGAGATGGCTGAGTGGTCCAAAGCGAGGGTTTGCTAAACCCTTGAGCCTTTCGGCTCACGTGGGTTCGAATCCCACTCTCTCCGCCAGTATCAAAAAGTCCGTTGCGACGCGCTAACTACTCATTTTTTTCTTATTGGGACTTGATGAAAAATCATCAAAAAAACATTTTTTAAATCAACATCCTGTAATGAGATTATTCTTGATTTCCTCAAAAGTCTTTTAGAATCTTTAAAAGCATATAAAACTTAAAGAAGTGGGTCTTGTCTAGATAACGGTTGAAAAACTGTTAAAATAGATTGTAATGACAATTAAAAAAACTCTAATAAAAAGAACAAAAATTTCACTTTCAAAATTTAATCTTATAGTTTCATACTTCTGTCGTGATTTTACCGCTTATGACACAAGCATTCTAGTAAAAGTAAACAGACACACAGTTAAAACATTACTTTAATATCTTTAGATCTTTAATTTTCTTTGAATCTTTTAAAGAAGATGAGAAATTAAAGGGTGAGATTGAAATAGATGAGGCATATTTTGGACCAGCTCGAGTCCGTGGAAAAAAAGGACGAGGAGCAGAACAAAAAATTCCAGTAATAGGTCTTTTAAAAAAAATGATAAAGTGTATACAAAAATAGTTAAAAACTGTAAAAAAGAAGCTCTTATGCCTATTATTAAAGGTAAAATCTTAGCTGGATCAACCATATATACTTGATAGTTGGAAGTCATATGACGGATTAATTCTTTACGGATATAAGCATAAAAGAATCCATCATGGTAAAAATGAGTTTGCTAGAGGCAAAAATCATATCAATGGTATTGAGTCTTTTTGGAGTTATACTAAAAGAAGACTACAGAAATTTAACGGTGTAAGAAAAGATAAATTTTTGTTATACTTAAAAGAGTCAGAATGGCGATTTAATAACAGAGAAAGACTTAAAGAAGCATTAATATCGCTTCTAAAATTTTAATCTTATAGTTATTAGTTATCTATATAAGACCCTATAAATTTTATGAAAACACCCGACCAAAAAACAATTAAAACATTGGTTCGCACCGCCGTCGAATCTTACGCGCAAGGTTTTCAATCAAGGCATGAAGGCGAAGTTGATAACCCCGAAGGAACTATAAATATGAAAATCCACAATGTCTTTGTTGAGGCGTTGGGGAAAGAAATTCAATATTACACGGCCTTAGTCCGCTCACTTGATAGTTCGCTTGGCAATATGCTTGAGACTTTGGCCATAAACATTGCCACGCTATCATTTGAGGTAAAAAGAAATGTTGAGGGTCCGCTCAAAGCGAAACAAACAAGGATTATTGCCGAATTACTGGAAAAATACAAAAGACATGAAATAAAGCCAAGCGTCAAAGATTATCAAGTTTTGCGTTCACTCGCTGGAAAAGATAAAGCACCGATTAAACGGCATGACAGCGATTATTATTTGATTGATAAGGAAACAAACACTCATTATTTGATTGAGTTGAAAATCGGCGGCGATTTGGACAATAAAAAAGCTCGTTCTGAAAAAGAGGCGATTTTGGAACAGTTCGCAATCCTCTCAAATGTTTTACCGCCAAAAACCGACATTAAAATATTTTTTGCCACGGCTTATAATCGGTATGGCGAAACAAAACCTTGGCGGCAAGAAAGAGTTAGACAATTTTTTGCCGATGACGAATTGCTTATCGGAAAAGATTTTTGGAATTTTGTTTGTCGTTCTGACGAAGGATATAAAACCGTTCTTGGGACATATAGAGAAAGCGCGCCAATAATAAAACAAGCACTTGACGCTATTAAAAAGGCGTATCTTGGATAAAAATATGGAAGAAAAATTTAAATTATATTTAGGTGATAGTTATAATTTGACAAAACAGATACCAACTGCCTCAGTTGATTTAATTCTCACCGATCCACCCTATAATTTAAGTCCGTATTCAACAGGTAATATTGAGTTTACGTGGAGGAAAGACTTGAATAATGATTTGGCTGAGTGGGATAAAGTAGAGTTCAAACCAGCTGATTGGGTTAGTGAGTTTAAGCGGATATTGAAACCAAAAGGTAATATATTTGCTTTTTGCAGTTATAATCTCATCGGCAAATGGCATGAAGCGTTTGACTCTGAATTTGATACCTTTCAATTTATGGTGTGGCACAAAACAAATCCACCGCCAAAAGTTTTCAAAGCAGGTTTTCTAAATAGTTGTGAGCTTATAGTGTGTATGTGGGATAAAGGACATACTTGGAATTTTGGCAATCAAAAAGACATGCACAATTTTATTGAAACGCCAATTTGCAACGGTCCGGAAAGATTGAAAGAACCTCATCACCCCACACAAAAACCCATAAAAGTTTTGGAACACATTATTAAAATTGCCTCAAATAAAGGCAATATGGTTTTTGATCCATTTATGGGTGTTGGTTCAACAGGTGTTGCCGCTTTAAATTTAGGAAGAAAATTTATTGGTATTGAAATCGACGAAAAATATTTCAAAGCAGCTGAAAAACGATTAAAAAATACAGCTTCGAACCTGAAGTTATTTTAAAATTATACAAAGAATTTGCCGCCAAAAAAGTAATAACATATGTTAAAGATAATTTTTATCATCATCACAACAATTCATGGACTTATTCATCTGATGGGTTTTATGAAAGCGTTTGATTTAGCGAAAATTCCCCAATTAACCGCAAATATCAGTAAGCCCGTGGGGTTAGCATGGCTTGCTGCTTTCGCACTTTTTTTATTTTCAAGCGGTTTGTTTATTGCTAAGAAGGAATGGTGGTGGTTGTTTGCTTTTATTGCTGTTGTTCTTTCGCAAATTTTAATTATTACATCATGGCAGGATGCTAAATTTGGGACGATACCCAATGTTATCATTCTTCTTGTGGTAATTATAAGTTTTAATATTTGGCAATTTCAAATTCAGGTTAAAAAGGAAACTAAAGAAATGCTTAGAGAAAATTCTTCTGTTAAACAAATTATTACAGAGGAAATGACTAAAAATTTGCCTCTTCCCGTTAAAAGGTGGCTGAAAAATTCTGGCGTTATTGATAGAGAAATAATTCAGACAGTATATTTGGAACAAAAAGGGTTAATGAGATTAAAGCCCGAACAAAAAGAGTGGATAAAAAGTGAAGCGATACAATATTTCACAACTCAAAACCCTTCATTTATTTGGAGTGTTAAAACATCGATGAAAGGATTGCCGGTAGTGGGTCGCGACTTATTTAAAGATGGACAAGGCAAAATGCAAATTAAGTTGCTGGGACTTTTGCCTGTTGTTGATGTTTATGAGAATTCAAAAACAAATCAATCAACTTTGCAACGGTATATGGGTGAAATTATCTGGTTCCCTACGGCATCCCTAAGTCCATATATAAAATGGGAACCAATAGATGAGAAAAGTGTAAAAGCAACTATGACTTATAATGAAACTGTCGGAACGGGGATTTATTATTTTAATGAGAATGGCGAACCAACAAAATTTGTGGCTAAAAGGTATAAAGACATAAATGACGAAAAACCAACAGAATGGATGGCTGAAATTTTAGAATATCGGATTTTTGATGGTATAAAAATTCCTTCAAAAATAGAAGCATCTTGGATATTAGAAGAAGGCAAGTTTACTTGGTATAAATTTGAGATATACAATGTTCGGTATAATATACAATGATTTATTATTAGGAAATTTTCTGACGTTTTTTCAGAGAATTATTTATTAAACTCGAAATCGTCCTTTCTGCTTCCGCTTTTTGGCGAGGCGGGCGGAAAGGGGGTTCGGGGGGGAATTCTGCCCGCCGAGCCCGTTAATGAAATCGGTTCGGATTTTTTCAAATACACACCGCAGATCGTGAAGCGGTAAAGGTGCGCTCGCCGCGCTACCTTTAAAATATAATTCAAATTTTTTTAATATGCGCTGTTGTTAATTTAACAAAGAGTGTTTTAAGTGTTTTAGCTGTAAAAAAAATTTATAATACTCGGCGCAGCAGTTTTTCTACTTCGCGGTTATTAATTTGATGATAAGGACCGTGATGAGAAAGAAGAGCGCCGGAGAATGTTTTGGGAATATGCATTAATTCATGAATTAGAGTTTTGATTTTTTCTCGCGGTGGTAATTTATCAAATCTTGGTGAGATTACTTCAATAATATAATGAGGTTCAATTCCGGCTACCTCTTTAAATAATCTTGACATTCCCCAAATACGGGCATATGCTTTTGTTTTAGCATTAAAACTGCGAATACAATGAATTTTTTCTATTTTGATATGATTAAGTTTAAGTTGGTTGATTAAATAGTTGATTTGTTGTTTTATTTCTGGAGCAATTTTATAACGCATTTTTTTAGTATACTAAAATTAACTAATATTAAATATTTAGAATAAATGTTAAGATCTAGGGCTATAAGCAAAACTAAACTGATTATTTGGATTATTAGAATAATCTTAATTATTATTCTGCCTATTATTCTTTTTTGGACTTTTCAATATTTTTCTAAGGCTGCTCCTACTAAGGCTAATATCGTTGTTGATGCTCGAGCGATTGTTGAGCCAATTATTCCTAATTGGAAAAATTTAGCACAGGGAGGAGAAGAAAAAGGAGTAAGAATGTTGGAAGGAGTTATATCTGATATTGCCGGTTTGTATCCTCGCTATATTAGATTAGATCATATCTATGATTATTATGATGTAGTTTCGCGTAATCATAACAATCAGTTGGTTTTTGATTGGTCTAGACTGGATCAAACGATCTGTGATATCTATCATGCAGGAGCACGACCTTTTTTGGTATTAGGATATATGCCTCCTGCTATTTCCAAAGATGGGAGTTTGATTTCTCCTCCGAATGATTGGTCGCAGTGGCGGTTATTGGTAAAAAAAACCATTGAAAGATATAGTGGCAAAAATTCACGACTTTGTGGAGGAGTAACTGGCGAATGGTTTAACCATATTTATTATGAGGTTTGGAATGAACCAGATTTGGAAACATTTGGTCAATGGTCGCTTTATAAAGAAGAGAGGAGTTATCTTAAACTCTATGAAAATACAGTCAAAGCAGCTGAGGAGGCGGAGAACGTTCATCAATTTTACATTGGCGGACCAGTCACAACTGCACTTTATCGCAACTGGATTTTAAAATTTCTTGATTATATAATTACTAAAAATCTGCGTTTAGATTTTATTTCTTGGCATCATTATACTAGTGAGGTTGATGAATATTTAGATGATATAAATAAACTAAATTCTTGGTTAATGACGGATAAAAAATATGAAAAGTATCGTTTTAGGCAAAAGATAATTAGTGAGTGGGGTTATGATTCAAATCCTAATCCTATTGCTGATACTTCAGTTGGTGCGGCCCATACCGTTGCCGCAATCATTAATCTGCTTAAGCAAAAAGTAAATCTAGCATTTTCTTTTGAGATTAAAGATGGTCCACAGCCGAGTTGGGGAGTATTAAGTTATGACGGAAGAAGGAAACCACGTTATTATGCCCTGAAAATGTTAAACGAAATAGGAGATAAACAATTAAGCTTAATAGGCGAGGGAACTTATGTACGAGGAGTTGCCTCTTATCAAGATAATACAATTAAATTAATACTGGTTAATTATGACAAACGTAATTCTAACACCGAATTAGTACCAGTCCGTTTTTATAATCTTGCACCAGGTATTTATGATTATAAACAGATAGATATGCAAGGAAGAATAAGTCAGACTATTGATAGAGTAGAGCAGGGAGAATTAATTAAACAAATACTTATGCCTCCTAATGCAGTATTGCTAATTGAATTAATAAAGAGATGAAGAATTTTTATCGCTTCCTGATTTTATTTTTCTTATTTATCCTATTTATTATCGCGCGATTTTTTGGACGTCTTATGCCTAAAAACCATCTTAGGAGTAAAATAGAAGAATATATCGCCTTATCATTAAAAAACTTTCTCCAGTCTCAGACAAGACATCTTAATTTTCAGGATAAAAATCAAATGATGTTTGAAAAGTTTCAGTTGTTTTTGGAGTAGAAAAAAATTGGGCACAAAGATTTAAAGACTTAAATATACATCAGCCAGATTGGTATTCAAGTTATAGTAATCAGCCATTTAGTGGTTAGTAATTTTATGATAAAATATACTTAAATATTCTCTTTTAGCGCCTATAGCTTAATTGGATAGAGTAGGGGCTTGCGGAGCCTCTGGTCCCCGTTCGATTCGGGGTAGGCGCACATAAGGGGTGTAGTTCAACGGCAGAATAGAGGTCTCCAAAACCTTTGATGGGGGTTCAATTCCCTCCACCCCTGCCCACTTTCATTTAGAGCGAGTTTTAATTAAGGGTTAAAGTTTAAGATCAGGAATATCAGGTAGGCTTTGATTAGCAACAGAAGAATTATGTTCAACGGGATTAATTGGTGGATTTTGAGGTTGATTATTGGTTAAAGGAGGAGAACTAGAAACAGGTGGAGCTTCAATTGGCGCTGATGATATTGATTGTAATGGCGGAGTTTGCGGGAGAACATTCTCAGGAGTAGGCGGCAGAGAGGGAGATGTAACAGGCAGAGAAGAAGATTCGGGAATTGCCGCTGATTGAGTTTTTTGTTGAAGATTGTTTAAAATAGCATCAAGTTCATTTTGTTTTGAAGGATTTTCGGTAACTGTTTGGTTATTAGTTACAGGAGCAACCGGATTAGAGATTGAAGCAGGGGGAGTAGTAGGGGAAACAACTGTTTCGGATTGAAAAGAAGTGGGTGTGGATTGAGATAATTGCTCTTCAAGCCCCAATACTTTGTCAAATTCTTCTTTAGTAAAGCCTTTTAAGATGGAAATCTGGCCGTCATCTTTTTCTATCTTCGTTACTGGTGTACCGGCAAAATTATTAGATATTACCAACATTTCTGTTAAAAATTCCTTATTAGTTTCTAGATTTTTTTCTTCGTAGGGTAAATTATGAGCTTGAAAATATTCTTTTTCTTGCTTGCTGAATTGACAATCAGTAGTAGTATAAATGGTAATTTTCATAACTTTTTTCATTATGAATAAAAATCAGCCATTTGTCAACTGGAAAATTTTTTAGAGATAGAGTAAGCTATTTAGAAATGAAAAAAATTTTTTTATTTTTATCTATCTTATTTTTGCTGATAATTGTAGGTTTAGTTTTGCAGAGATTAGACTTTACCTCAAAACAATCTTTTAAGCAAAATAATAAATTACCAAAGATCTCTTCTTCGCTTACGCCGTCAATTGTTTCTACTTCATTGGGAGGACATCATTATAAAAGTTTATTTTTACCCAGCTGGCAGCTAAAAACTAATGAGGTTTTAGAGTTGCCAGATTATAATCGAGTTTTGTTTTTTGGTCTTACTCCGGGTCAAACAGGTATTAACCAAGACACGGCTTATTTTCTGTTATCAGATCTAAAGAATTTATCTTTAAGTAAAGGTCTTGTAATTAAGATGATTAGTGATGAAATTAATGATTTAGTTTTGAACAATAATGATGTGCAAGATAATTTAATTAATCAGGCAATTTCTTTAGCTAAAGAAAATCAATTTTCCGATATTGCTTTGGATATTGAATTATTTAGTCTTTTTCCTACTGATAAAAAGAA
>CAZYRU010000034.1:0-8692 GCA_964649995.1 uncultured Gammaproteobacteria bacterium | reverse complement strand
CTTTATTATCTTGGTTGGGACGTCCATCTTTATCGTATGTTTGGTCAATTTTTTGATACTGCAACCAGCGGTGCGATCTACGGTCTTATTTTCTTGGCAATTTTCTTATCTAGAATAAATAGTAAAATAAAAATTTTTGTTTTATTGTTAAGTTTAAGCGCGGTTTTATTATCTTTTTCTCGGTTGGTTTTTTTGGCGATGATAGTTAGTAGTTTGATTTATTTTATTAAACACCATCAATGGCATGCGGGGATAATCTTTTTGTTTATCTTTATTTTGCTGATTTTTTTCTTGCCAAAACCAGCGGGTGAAGGGGTTAATTTATTAAGAACCGTTACCGTAAAAGCGCGTTGGGAAAATTACCAACAAGGATTTGCTTATTGGCTTAAATCTCCACTGTTTGGTTATGGCTACAATCGGATTCGTTATCTTCTTCCTCAATCTCAATCTAATCTGCATTCAGGTGCTTCTTTTAGCTCCAGTTATTTAGTTATTTTAGTTACTACTGGTATTTTAGGCGGAGTGTTTTTTTTAAGATTATTATTGATTTTAGCCAAAATCAATCAATTTAGTTTTTATGGTCTGGTATTTTTAGGTTTTGCCTCGGTAGGAGACAATCTTTTACTTCAGCCTTTAGTAATATTTGTTTATGCGGTTTTAATCCTCTTTTTCATAAATAACTCTTAACTCTTTAGTTTCTATATTGCCTGCTTCATCTTGAGCAGTAATAACTATTGTATTTTCGCCTGGTTTTAAACTCAGAGAGGTTTGAAAATTATTTTGGGCATCAACTACTACCGGATAATCATTAACTTTAATAAATGTTTCTTTATCGGTTTCGCCGCTTATTTTAATTTCTGATTGATGGGTTTTGCTGTTGTCTAAGGGTTCTTTAACTTCCAGTTTTGGTTTTTCATCTTTATAAAAGACTTGATAGATAGCGGATTGTTTTTCTTTTTGATACTGTTTATTTTTTGCTAAAAGATAAATTTCATTACTGCCTTTTTTCAGAGGAAAGATTTCCTCGGTAAAACTATCTTGATTATTAGTATTTATTTCTTTAATCTTTTTACCATTAAGGTAAATCTCTGTTGTATCAAAATTATTAACCGTAAAACTTATTATAGTTGAGGAACTATTAGTCGCAGTTAAGATATTGTCAATATCCACTCTGCCAAAAAAATTATTATTTTTTATTATTTCCGGGGTATTTTTTTTACTATTTAAATTAGCTATCCAAACCGAAGTATTAAGAATTAATTTGAAACCATAGGTAAAAATAAAATAAATTAAAAAAATAATTAAACCAAAGTAAAGCCATATTTTTTGATAAAAAAGTTTTTTTTTATGTTCTTCTAGTCTTGACATATGTTATTAACAACTATAACATATTTTTTTGAGCCTCTTGTCAGAATCGAACTGACATCAACGGTTTACGATACCGCTGCTCTACCATTGAGCTAAAGAGGCAGTAAAAATATTATATAATAAAAGTTAGATTTTGGTCGTTTAGCTCAGCTGGTTTAGAGCGTTCGATTCACATTCGAAAGGTCGGGGGTTCAAATCCCTCAACGACCACCATACCATTGATTATTTTTCCAGTAAAAACAGGGGCAGATATTATCAATAAGCTAAGATGAAGAAGCTAGAACTTTCCAAGAATATCATGATATAAGACTATCGCAACAACCAAACTGTTTAACCACACAATAAAAGAAACCGATCTTGAATTAAATAAAACAATACTTTAATTTGAGGATGAATTAATATTCTTTTTCTGATTATAAAAGAGATAAATAATAATTGTACCAGCTAATAAAATAGTAATTATTCTCCATAAATTATTTAAAGAATTGGTAAATTGGGAGAGATTTTGTTTTGAGTTTTGGTAGGAAGACAAGTCGGTTTTTTCTCCTAAAATCTGCGGATAAGAATAATAGGGCGTTGTTGAAGCAATAGGATTAGAAGAATTAAGATTATTAATATTATTAATAAAGATAGTAGGCATGATAAGATTATTAACGGTTGAGTTGGTAGTGGATTGATTAGTTAATTGGGGAATGGTGGTAGCAGTTGGAAAAGGAGTAATTGTGGTCGGAAAAGGAGTAGGAGTTGGAGTGGGAGTATTTACTGGCGAGGGAGTAGGAGTAGCGGTAGGTAGTAAGGTGATAGTAGGAGTAGGAGACAATAAAGCGCTTGAGGCGGATTGAGAATTAAAAGTAAAATTGATTTTATCAATCTGAGATTGGGGAATAGCGGCAGTAATCTCTCCTTCAACTTTTTCAAATAATTCATTATTTTGCGCAATTTGGAAGATATCTACTTCGTATTTACCCCAATCATTGCCTTGAATATTTAACTGGTAATCTCCTGATTGTGCATTTTCTAGAAAAATAATACCTTCATCTTGTTCTTTAAATTCTTGGTTAAGATATTGTACTGATAAGTTAATTGGGGATTTAAGTAAAAAAATCAAACTAGGGGATAAGATGGTTTTTTCTCCTGTAGTTATTTGGCTTGCTTGATAAGGGATAGTTAATAAATCAAGGATTTTTTTTATTGCATTACGATCGGTAATTAGTTCACTATGATCAAGATAAAACTGCAAATTGTTGATGCCGGCTTTAGCGGATTTTTCCAGTACCGTGCCATCGCCAATTTCTTGATAAGTCTCCAGGGGTCGGCCGTCAGGATAATAATTAAAGAGTAAGTCGGTAATTGATCGATCACCAATTTTATAACCGGAAGGTGTAAGTTGTTTTTCTCCATAAAAGGCATACAGAAAAGGGATAATAGTTGTTAAATCTGCATAAGCGTTAAGAAGATTATTTTGTAAAGACAGATTATTTACCCAAATCTCGTTATTATTAATATCTTTTAGATAGTTAAAGGTGGGTAGCAAATCAAACAATATGGGAAATTTATTGGTAATAGTTGTCTTGTCCGATTCTATAGCGGATTTATTAAGAAGCAAAATAAGTTTTTCTGCCAGCCACATTAATGTATTTTCCCGATCCAGTTCGCCGGCAGCTAACGGCTTATAGGCTTGAACCACTCCTTGATGCGGAGAGCCTAAGGTAATTAATTTATTAATTGAATTATTGGCATATTTTTGCAACCATAAACGAGCAAGCAATCCTCCTAGAGAATGACCTATTAAATTGATTTTTTGCTGAGGTTTTTGGTTCCAGATTTTTTGGTAGAGAAAAAAATCAAGGTCATGCGTCGTTTGATCAAGGCTTTTTCTCCAATCATAGGGAAAAATAAAATAATCTTGATTTTCACTATAGCCTAAATTCTTCAGGGTAGAGATCAGGCCGTTGTATTCTTTTACTCCAGAAAATAATTTCCATTCTGATTGAGCTACAGATTGATTATAAATTAGCGCTTGTTTATTCCATGAGGCAAAAAAACCCGGCAAGATGACAATCGGCTCTTTATTATTTATTAAGCGATAAAGACCAATTTGAGTAGTAATTCCGTCACTGCCGGCAAAATAAAGATAAAGGTTATTGTCTTTTAACAACGGACGTGGCGTATAATTGGCTACAGAATTAAAATTGAAATTATCAGTAGTAAAAGCTTCACAGTTAGTTTGGCAGTACCAATTAATTCCATCGGAAGAAATAACGTGATAAACTAGACGAGGATTAGCATAATAAAAAGTGGTATACCACATATGAAACTCATTTTTCCAAAAAATTACTCCGGGTCCGCCTTCGGAGCCGATGGAGGGAAGATTAAGGGGATTATTGGGGTATTTTTGCCAATTTATTCCATCACTGGATTGTGCTAAACCAATTTTCCAATCTCCATTTCCCCAAGCCTGATACCACATCCAATATTGATTGTCTTTAAAAATTACATAAGGGTTGGTTACACCTCGATTTTCCCATGCATGAGTGCCGGACATCACATAACCAGGATATTTTTGCCAATTAATGCCGTCAATAGAGGTAGCATAACGAATAAAATAATTAGCGCCAGTATAGGAGGTATACCACATTCGATAAAGATCATTTTTTACTACAGAAGGCTGACCGATATCCATTTCATTGCCAAAAATATCATTATCCCTGCTAATAAGAGGATAACTGAAGTTTTTAATCCATAATAATCCATCAGATGATTCTGCTATACCAATTGACCAAAGAAAATCTGTTTGTTGCCCTTGATACCACATCTTAAAACGATCTTGATCGAAGATCACACTTGGGACACTGACAGATCGGCTATCCCAGCTATCGGCGCTGGGTGAAAGGATTGGGTTAGCTTGATAATATTCCCAATTATCTGCGGCTAAGACCTCATTTTTAACTAAGGTAATTAGTAATAAAAACGAACAATAAATTAAAAATTTTTTTAGAGCAAACATTAATTATTACCTTTACAAATTAATTTTGGTTTGACAACAGAGTATAAGTCACAAAAATAATTTTTAGGAAATAGGAATACCGTGAATCAGTTTTTTAAAAGATGCGAATGAAAATTATTGAAACAGCCAGCAAAAAACGGTCTTTTGAAAGTTAAAATATAACTGGACAAATAATATTTTGGAGGAAGGAAAAGGGGTTAATAGGAAAGAAGTATTTTAAACAAACATAATCACATTAGCGGTATTGAAAGATTCTGAAATTATGCAAATAAATTCTATTTGTACTTAAAAGAAATTAAGTGGAGGTGGAGTAATCGAAAAGAATTTAATATCAAACTGAGTTTTATAGAAGTTGCTATAGTATTAAGTGTAATTACCTCAAAATAAATTTGTTTTAGTGATTAATTTTTGCAGATGGGGAGAGGGTTACTGAGGGAGAGGGAGAAGGAGTAATACCCAAAATCATATTATGAATAGTGGTTTTTACCTCATTCCAATTATTCTCTCCGGCCTGAGGTATGAGAATATATTGGCCGGTACTAGAATAACTATTTTTTAGTAAGTTTTGGTTAGATAAAATTAGGTTGTCGAGAGTATATTGCTGAGTATCAGTAGTTTTGGTAATTATTTTTTTCATTTCATCAAGACTAATATCAGTTTTAATATTTTCTTTCAACTCTTGCATTAAAGGAATTATTTTAGGGAGAAAGTTAAAAGAAATAATTTTATCTTTTAACGCCGCAATAAAAATTTGCTGCCGCCGGCCACGATTAAAATCGCCACCGTCTATTGGTGAATGGCGCGAGCGGACATATTTAAGTGCAGTTTCCCCATTCATGAATTGTTTACCAGCGGAAAATTTTACTGTTTCGTAGCGGCAAGGAAAAGCTAAATAAGGTTTTTCATTAATATTATTAAAAAACTCCTCCAGTTCGGGTTTTTCTTTAAAAAGTTGCTGTTTTTCCTCTTCATTGGCGCCTGGAGATAAGAATTTAGCTATTTGATTAAACTCTTCCTCTTTTCCGCATAAATCGTTTTCTTTACCGTCAATTGGATATTCTGGATCTTCAAAAGCTTTATCGACATTAATAATGATTCCACCTAAAATATCAATTCCTTTTTTAAAAGAATTAAAATCAACGGCGATAAAATTATCTATTTTTAAACCTATAATTTGACTAACAATTTCTTTAATCAATCCTCCTATTTCTTGTTTTTGTTTATAATTATCAGCTACGTTAGGATAGGTTTGTGGAAAAAGTTCCATTTGATAAACCGCGTTAATTTTGTTGGAAAAATCCGAGCCGTCTTTAGTTGGGATTTTAACCCAGATATCACGAGGAATCGAGATTAAAATTATTTTTTTAGTTTTTATATTAATATGAGCAACAATCATGGTATCGGTAAGATAGGGGCCGTCATGACCTTCTCCTCCATAACCTAAAATCAATATGTTAAATTCGGTTTTTTCCGTTAATTTTTTTTCACCATTAGTTTTTTTAATATAGATATTTTGATAAAATTGTGAGGCTTTAAAATAATAAAATACCGTTAAGCTTAAAATGATAAGCAAAATTGCCAGTGAAATTTTTTTCATAAAAAACATTTTAATCCAAAATAAATGAGCGGGATACGGGAGTCGAACCCGTTTCTCATCCTTGGGAAGGATGCATACTACCGGTGTACTAATCCCGCTACTTATTTTTTATTTTAATAATCGTCCTCCATCTACAACAATTTGTGCCCCGGTCATATAAGAAGCCATATCTGAAGCTAAAAATAAAGCTACTTTACCAATTTCATCCGGATCTCCGCCGCGTCCCATGGGAATAGCAGCTATAAAAGCAGGATCTATCTTGACGCCGCTAGTGCCGGGAGTAGTGATAAATCCAGGAGCAATTGCATTAACCCAAATTTTATATTGCGCTAATTCTAAAGCAGTATTTTTTGTAAATCCCCAGGCGCCATGTTTGGAAGCATCATAATGAGCAAGACCTACCATTGAGGGATGAAGAGCATCAATTGAAGTAATATTAATTATTCGTCCGCCTTTTCCTTGATTAATCATCTGTTGAGCTACGTATTTAGTGCATAAAAATAATCCTTTTAGATTAATACTAATTACTTTATCAAAAATTTCACTGGTTAACTCTGTTAAAGGAGCAAAGGGATAAATACCAGCGTTATTAACTAAGATTTCTATTGAACCATAAGTGGTAATAGTTTGATTGACCAAATTTTTTACCTCTTCTTCATTGGCAACATCGGTTTTAATAAACTTGACTTGATAGCCTGATTGGGTTAATTCATTCACTGTTATTTCTGCTTCATCAGGGTTGCGGCTGGCAATAACCACATTTGCTCCTGCCTGAGCTAAACGACAACTGATTCCATAACCAATACCGATAGAACCGCCAGTAACGATAGCAGTTTTACCGGTCAAATTTAAAAGTTGATCATTAGCAATGTTCATTTTATTATTTTTAATAATTATTAATATTTAATAATATCACAAATTTTAACCGTTGGGTTTTTTATTTTATTTTTTCTAGCGGTGGTTCAACTTTGTTAAATACATTAGTTGCGACACAGGTTAAAAGAGAAGTTACTGTTGCCTTTTTAACATTGATTTCAATAAAATTCTCCAATATTTGTATAAATCTTTCAGAATAAACAAAGCCTAAATGAGCGGCAATATATTTAGCATTATGTATATTCCAATCTTCCTTTTTTGTTAAATCAAGATTTTTTCCTAATTGAGCTTGAATTAATTTTTCCATTTTAATTTTAAAAATTATCGGGGTATTTTTAAAATTAGTCCCGTATAAATAGCATCAGCCGAAACAAGATTATTCTCTTTAGCAATCTTTACCCAGCTATAACCATCACCATAACAATCTACTGCGATTTGCCATAAACTATCTCCTTCTTTAACAATATAACGATCACCTTTGAATTTAACTTCACCGGAAGCAAGAGAAGAAATTTGTCCTGAGATAGTATTTTTTTTAGCAGCAACTGAAGGAATAACTAAAATTTGTCCCGTCTGGATTGAATTAGGGTCAGCTAGATGATTAATTTGGGCAATATCTTTGGTATTAAAACCAGATCCATAAAATTTTTCCGCGATCTGCCAAAGATCATCACCTTCTTTTACTTGGTAGATTAAAGGAGAAGAGTTTTTTTTATCAGCCACTGTAACTTTTTTGGTAAAAAAGCCTGATTGTAAAGAAAAGTTTTTTTGGTAATAATAATTAATTAAAAAACTGGTAGTAATTATCACCACTATTCCTACAAAAAAACTGAAGTAAGAGTGAGAAAGAGTCTTGAGAGTAATTTTCTGATAATCAACAGTATAGTTATATTTTTTAATGAAAGTCGGCATGGTTTGGGTAAATTAAGCGGAACCAACGGGACTCGAACCCGCAACCTCTTCCGTGACAGGGAAGCGCTCTAACCAAATTGAGCTATGATTCCTTGATTAATTAAATCATATCAAAATATTCTTATTTTTCAATCTACTTTTTTCCTATATGTCTACACCAACTATTGATAAAGTAATCAAACACCATATCCTTATCTTAAAACTAGAAGAATCTGTTAGAATCTGTTATAGAACTCAAAATCAAACTTGTTAAACTTAAATTAAGTTACACAAATAAAGTTAAAGGTGTTATAATTTTATTATTAATAGTTTTATTTAAACAATATGAGTTTACCATTTTTATTAATTGCATTGGTGATAGTGGGAGTTATCTATTTTGTTGCTACTTATAATGGTTTTATTATTTTAAAAACAAGGATTCAGGAAGCATTATCAGGAATAGATGTTCAACTAAAAAGACGTACTGATTTAATTCCTAATTTAGTAGAAACGGTTAAGGGTTATGCAAAGCATGAAAAAAGTGTATTTGAAAATGTCACTAAAGCTCGTTCAGCCTTAATACAGGCAGGTAGTTTACGGGAAAAAGCCGAGGCAGACAATCAATTATCAGGCGCTTTAAAAAGCTTATTTGCCGTAGCTGAAGCTTATCCTCAACTACAGGCTAGTAATAATTTTCAAGAACTACAAAGACAGTTGGAGGATACAGAAGATAAAGTAGCTTATTCCCGTCAATTTTATAATAGTAATGTGTTAGATTTTAATACTAAAATCCAAACCTTTCCTAATAATATTATTGCCGGGTTATTTGGTTTTAAAGAATTCGAGTTTTTTCAAGTGGCGCAAGAAGATAAAAAAAAGGTAGAGGTTAAGTTCTAAGCTATGTCAATTTATTCTCAGATTAATAAAAATCGCTGGCGAACTTATCTAATTTT
>CAZYRU010000033.1:0-8724 GCA_964649995.1 uncultured Gammaproteobacteria bacterium | reverse complement strand
CCTGTTTATCATTAATAAAACTGGTGCTAACGAAGAAATAATAAGAATCAATGAAGAAATAATCATAATAATTTTTAATAATTGCTCTTTTTTAAATAACCTCTTGAACTTCATATCTGGAAATATATTATACTTAGAAATAAAATAAAAATAAACTTTATGTACTACCAATCTCATTCTAGACTACGACAAAAATATCGTCGGCAAAAACTGATTACTCAACTGCTTTTACTCTGTAGTGGTTTAATTATTGTCGGTTTTATTTTTATCAGTTTAGTCTTTGCCTGGTACGCCCGCGATTTACCCTCTCCGGGTAAACTTTCCCAAAATACCGGTGCCTCAACTGTGTTTTATGATAGAGACGGAAAAATAATCTATGAAATGTATAAAGACAAAAATCGTATTCCTGTAGGATATAACGATATTTCTGACTGGCTTAAAAAAGCTACCGTTGCCATTGAGGATAAAAACTTTTTTAGCCATAAAGGCGTATCTGAACCAGGAATTATCCGTTCGGTAATTAATTTAATCTTCAAACGCAGATTAGAAGGAGGTTCTACTATTACCCAACAGTTGATTAAAATGGTATTGCTCGATTCCAGTCGCAACCTGCCTAGAAAAATCAAAGAAGCGATTCTTGCCCTTGAGGTAGAAAGAAAATACACCAAAGAACAAATACTAGAAATGTACCTTAATGAAGCCCCTTATGGCGGCAACTACTACGGTGTGAATATTGCCGCTAATAATTATTTCGGTAAACAACCTAAAGATTTAACGCTAGAAGAAGCCGCTATCCTGGCCGGTTTACCCCAAAATCCTTCTTATTATTCACCCTTTATCGGTAAAAAAAATGCCTGGAAGGGGAGAACAATTGATGTTTTACGCCGAATGCGTGAGGATGGTTATATTACAAAAGATCAAGAAAAAATGGCGCAGGCAAAATTAGAAACAATGAGCTTCTCTTCTGTAAAGACTACCTTTAGCGCTCCGCATTTTGTCTTTTACATAAAAGATCAAATTGAAAAAGAATATGGTATTGATATTATCAACCAAGGCATCAAAGTTAAAACTACTCTCTCACTAGAACTACAAAAAATAGCAGAAAAAATCGTTAAAGATGAAATTACCAGCTTAAAAAAATATAAAGTTACCAATGGTGCTGTTATTATCCTTAATTCCCAAACCGGCGAAATTTTAAGTATGGTAGGATCTTATGACTATAACGATGAAACTTATGGCAAGTTTAATGCAGCTCTAGGTTTGCGTCAACCAGGTTCAACAGTTAAACCCATCACCTATGCCGTAGCGTTTGAAAAAGGTTATACTCCTGCTACTATACTTATGGATGTTAAAACTACTTTTCCTAATCAAGGAGATCAAGATTATATTCCAGAAAATTATGATGGTAAATTCCGCGGACCAATTCAGGTGCGTTTTGCCTTAGGAAATTCTATTAATGTTCCGGCGGTAAAAATGCTGGCAATGATCGGCATTCATGATTTTATGCAAAAAGCCTATGAGATGGGATTGGAAACTTTTGCTCCAACAGCAGAAAATCAAAAACGTTTCGGTTTAGCGATTACTCTAGGTGGAGGAGAAAGTAGACTAATTGATATGACCTCTGCCTTTAGTATCTTTGCTAACGGTGGGGTTAAAAATGAAATATCAACCGTCACTGAAATCACTGATCTAAAAAATAAAGTTATTTATAAAAGAGGCAAACCTAAACAAAAAACTGTGCTCAGCCAAGAAGTCGCCTTTTTAATTTCTCATATCTTATCTGACAACAATGCACGTCTGGAAGCTTTTGGACCAAACTCATATCTTAATATTCCAGGTAAAACTGTCGCTGTCAAAACTGGTACTACTAATGATAAACGCGATAATTGGACCATTGGCTATACTAAAAGTGTCACTGTAGGAGTTTGGGTTGGCAACAATAATAATACGCCTATGGATGAAAAAATTGCCTCCGGTATCACCGGCGCTTCACCTATCTGGCATAAAATTATGCAAGAGATTTTAAAAAAATATCCTGACGGCATTATTGATAAACCCGATAAGGTTAAGGCGATACAAATTGATGCGCTTTTTGGTGGATTACCCAAAGAAGGAATACCAACACGGTCAGAATATTTTATATCAGGATCAGAACCGAAGGAAATCTCTCCTTTTTATAAAAAATTAAAAATCTCCAAATCTAATGGTAAACTAGCTAATTCCGTAGAAATAAAATCAGGTAGTTATGAAGAAAAGGAATTTTTTATAATTACTGAAAATGATCCTGTTTCTACCGATGGAAAAAATCGTTGGCAAGAGGCAATTGATAATTGGGCAAAAGAACAAAAAGAGGAAAAATATCATTCTCCTCATGAAACCTCTGACAACCAACAAGATGAAGTAGTAATCAAGATAAAAAAACCTGCTGATAAAGAAAAATTAACTACAAAAGACATAGAAATTCAAGCTAATCTTACCTCTTTAGCCCCGATTAAAAATATTAAAATTTACCTTAACAACAAAGAAATAAAATCAATTAATGAGAATAAAACAGAGTTAGTAGAACCTTTAAGCCTTAATGATGAGGTATATGAATTAAAAATAACCGCCGTGAATGAAAAAGAAAAAACCGGCGAAGCTAAAATCAAATTTGGTATTAATAAAGAAGTGGAGTAATCTTCAATTCAATTTTTTTCATGCTATAATTTTGTTATGATTGAGGCGCAAAACTTAATTCAAACTCTAAAACAAGAACTCACGCATGCTTCGTTAATTAATCTAAATCAAATTCAAATTAAATATCTAGGACGTAATGGATTGGTTAATCAACTTTTTACTAAAATAAAAAATTTAAACCTGGAGGAAAAAAAAACTTTTGGGCAACAAATTAATCAACTAAAAGAAGAGGTTAATCGTTTAATTAATCTTAAAAAAAACTCTTTAATCCAACAAAAAGATATGCAGGAAAAAATTGATGTTACTCGTCCAGGAAAAAATTATCCTCGCGGTAGTCTTCACCTTATTACTCTTGCTGTTAATCAGATTACTGCTATCTTTACCAAAATTGGCTTTATTCAGATGTCTTATCCTGAAGTAGAGTGGGAGTATTTTGCTTTTACTGCTTTAAATATGCCAGCGGGTCATCCGGCGCGCGACGATTTTGAAACCTCATTTATTGATTTTCCTCCACACCCAAAATACGGCAGAATGGTTCTTACTCCCCACACTTCTTCAGGCCAAGTAAGAGAAATGCTGCGGCTGGGAAAACCGCCAATTAGAATGATTAATATTTCCAAAACTTATCGCCCTAACTATGATGCTACTCATGTACCAATGTTTTATCAATTTGAAGGTCTATGTGTAGATGAAGGAATTAACATTACTCATCTAAAAGGCACAATTGATTATTTTGTCAAAGCTTATTTTGAAGAAAATACCCAAATTAGACTTCGACCTCATCATTTTCAGTTTACCGAACCCTCATTTGAAGTAGATATTACCTGTACAGTTTGCCACGGAAAAGGAGAGATAGATGGCAAAAAATGTAAAATCTGCAAATCAGGCTGGTTAGAACTAGGAGGATGTGGAATGGTACATCCTTATGTTCTACAACAAGGAAATATCAATAGTGCTCTTTATACCGGCTGGGCATTTGGTTTTGGTATTGAAAGAGTAATTATGATGAAATATGGCATTAATGATATTCGCTATTATTACAGTAGTGATATTAGATTTTTAGAACAATTTTAATCGTTAAAATTGAGTGTTGTTTTTATGAATATTAAAATTACTTATAACTGGCTTTTGGATTATCTAGAAACCGATGCTAATGTTTATGAATTACAACAATATCTTTCTTTATGTGGTCCTTCTATTGAGAAAGTAGAAAAAATTGGTGATGATTATGTTCTTGATATTGAAATTACCTCTAACCGCATCGATTGCGCCTCTGTTATTGGAATTGCTCAAGAGGCAGCGGCAATTTTACCTCGTTTTCAAAAAAAAGCCCAACTGAAAAATAACCCTCTTATTCAACTCAAATTCCCCCCCCAGATTAAAAATCATACTAATAATCTCTCTCTTAACCTAATTGTTCCCACCCAGTTATGTTCCCGCTTCACCGCTATTGTTCTTAATGCGGTTGATATCCAACCTGCGCCTGATTTTATCCGTCGCAGACTTAAGTTGTGTAACATAAAATCCATTAATAATATTGTGGATATATCCAATTACCTAATGTTAACTCTAGGTCAACCCAACCATATGTTTGATTATGAAAAAATTAGTCAAGCAACAATGATTATGCGCCAAAGCCAGCCGGGTGAAATAATTACTACGC
The DNA here is from genome assembly GCA_964649995.1 of uncultured Gammaproteobacteria bacterium. Taxonomy (GTDB): domain Bacteria; phylum Patescibacteriota; class Microgenomatia; order UBA1406; family GWC2-37-13; genus CAZYRU01. Next base: position 4,385 of record CAZYRU010000033.1, on the reverse strand, counting down.
TTGATGGCAAAAAAATTACTTTATCAGGTAATGATATTATTATGCAAGATGGTGAAGGAAAAATTTTTGATTTATGCGGGATTATGGGTGGTTTAAATTCTGCTATTTCTAACACTACAAAAACAATTATTTTTTTTGTTCAAACTTATAATAAAAAACTAATTCGCCAAACCGCTATGCTGACTAATCAACGGACCTTAGCCGCTACCTATTTTGAAAAAGGTCTGGATGAAGAAAGAGTAGAACCTACTTTTGTTTTAGGTCTTAATTTACTGGAAAAATATGCCTCAGCTAAAATTGCTTCTCCACTTTATGATTTAAACTATACTCCTCAAATACCCACTAGCATTCACTTAACCACCAGTGAGGTAGAAAAAATAATTGGGGTAAAAATTACTGAAAATGAAATTAAGCAAATTCTAGAAAATTTAGGCTTCAAGGTTAATGCCAATCAAGTACAAATTCCCTCCGCACGTAAAAATGATGTTTTTACTAAAGAAGATTTAATCGAAGAAATAGCTCGTATTTATGGTTATCATAATCTTCCTTGTCGTCTTACTCCACTAACCTATCTCAAACAGCCTCAAGAAATCGAAAATAACTTCAAAATTCAAAATAAAATTAAGCTTCTTTTAAAACATCTAGGATTAAACGAGGTAATGAATTATTCTATGATTTCTCAGAAACTAATTAAACAACTTGATCTGAATCTAATAGATCACCTTGATGTCAAAAACACTATTTCTGATGAAATTAAATACTTGCGCCTCTCTCTTTTGCCTTCGTTAATTAAAAATACTAAGGATAATGAAGGTAAAAAAAATCCACTGCGACTGTTTGAAATTGCCAAAGTCTATCACCCCCGCCAAAATAATTTGCCAAATGAGGTATGGAAGCTAGCAATAGCTATTAATACTGACTTTGCTGATTTAAAAGGAATTATGCATAGTATTTTAACTGAGGTGGGCATTCTGCATTATGAGATTGCTCCTTTTGCTGATAATCATTTTTTCAATCACCACTGGCAAGCACAAATTATAATTGGCAAAGAAAGTATAGGAGAAATAGGCAAATTAAAAGAAAAATATCGACAAAATGTAGATCTAAAAAGTGAACTTTATCTTTTGGAATTTGATCTAGCAACACTAATTAAATATCAAAAAGATTTACTGCCATATCAACCCATTAATCCTTATGCTGTAATTAAACTTGATTTAACCTTTAATGCCAAAAATATTATTTATTCTCATTTCACAAAATCAGCTTTTAAACTAGCTAAATTGCTTACTAAAATTGAATTAATTAATGAATATCAAGATAATCTGAACCTACGTTTTTACTTTTCTTCAAAAGAAAGAAATATTACTCAAAAAGAGGCTGAAGAAGAACTAAACAAAATTAAATCCCTTATTGCTTAAGATGAGGTTTTAATGTGATATTATTTTTTAACCTCATGGACTATTTTCTCAAAACACGCTGGATAATCAACGGCAATTTTAGCTAAAATTTTACGATCAATTTCAATCTTCTTTTTAACTAAAAGAGGAATAAAGCGACTATAAGTTAAACCTAAATTACGCAAAGCAGCATTAATTCGCATAATCCAAAGTGAGCGAAAACGACGTTTTTTCTCTTTACGTCCACGAAAAGCATATTCTCCTGCATGCAGTACCGCCTCTTTAGCTTTCTTAAATTGTTTATGACGACTCATCCAATAGCCCTTAGCTAATTTAAGTACTTTTTTGTGTTTTCTACGGGTGGCAACACCACCTTTAACTCTAGTCATATTATTTTAGACCTAACATTTTTTTAACTTTTTTAGCCGCTTTACCTTTTAATTCTTTAACTGTTTTTAATCTTCGTAATTGGTTTTTAGATTTAGAAGAACGTAAATGCCTGATCTTCTGGGATCGATGTAATACCTTACCTGTTTTGGTAACTTTAAATCTTTTAGCGGCGCTTTGACGTGTTTTTTGTTTATTTTTCATAAGTTAAACAATATATTATTATAATTTATTTTTTTTTAGATACAACCGCTCTTAATACCCGACCTTCCAGACGTGGTTCTTTTGCTATATTTACCTCTTGAAGCTGAGCAATAAAATTTTTCATCAGATCAAACGCCATTGTCTTTTTGGTAACTTCCCTTCCTTTTAACATTAAATTAATGCGAAGCTGACTACCTTCTTGTAAAAACTCTTTTGCTTTATTAATTAATCTTTGTAAATCAGCTGCACCGATAAAAAGCGATAGTTTGATATCTTTAACTATGCTCTTTTTAATCCCTTTTTTTGCCTCTTTAAGTTTTTTTTCCTCTTGATATAAAAATTTCTTAAAGTCAATAATTTTTGCTACCGGAGGATTAGCATTAGGAGCGATCAACACTAGATCTTGATTTCTCTCTTGAGCCATTTGCAAAGCTTCCTGTTTAGGAATTATACCAATCTGCTTAGACTCAGCATCAATTACTCTTAAAGTCGATACATCAATTTTATAATTAATTTGATAATATTTTCGTTTTGGCTGATGCTGATTGCGAAAGCGATTAAAAGTATTTCTCAATTTGGCTTTTTAATTGTTTGATAAATTGATAAATTTCAATTTGACCTAAATCCTTTCCTTCGCGTGTTCTTACTGCAAGATAAGGGCTTTTTTTTGATGCTTGAACTTCTTTATCTCCAATTATAACAAGATAGGGTATTTTTTGCAAAGTAGCTTCTCTTATTTTATAACCAATTGTTTTATTTTCATCATCCAACCTCACTCTTAAACCTGCTTGAGTCAAGATCTGGTGCACTTTTTGCGCAAACTCTTGCTGTTTTTGAGAAATTGGCAAAATCGCTACCTGAATAGGGGAGAGCCAAAGAGGAAATGCTCCAGCATAATGTTCAACTAAAATTGCAAAAAATCTCTCTAATGATCCAGCGATCGCCCGATGAATCACTACCGGTCTTTGTTTTTTGCCTTGATGGTCTAAATAATTAAGATCAAATCGCTCCGGAAGCATAAAATCAATCTGAATTGTGCCGCATTGCCACTCGCGCCCTAAGGCATCTTTAATCATAAAATCAAGCTTTGGACCATAAAAAGCCGCTTCTCCTTCTTTAATGGTAAAGCGCCCGCCGGTTTTTTCTACGGCTGTTTTAATCTTCGCCTGCGCATCCTCCCAAATCTGATCTGACCCTAAATACTTATTTTTATTATGAGGATCCCTAATTGAAAGCTGCATATAATAATCCTTAATACCAAAAGCATGTAAAAAATGAAAAGCATATTCCATTACGGCAATAAATTCCTCACTAACCTGATCCGGTGTACAAAAAATGTGGGCATCATCTTGGGTAAAATGTCTTCCCCGTACCATACCGGACAATTCACCTGTTGCCTCATAACGATAAACCGAAGCGTTCTCAGCAATTCTTAACGGTAGCTCTTTATAAGAGTGCATTTGTGAACGATAAATAGCCATATGCATAGGACAATTCATTGGTTTAACCATATACTCCACCGTATCTATCTGCATTGGCGAATACATTTTATCTCGATAAAGATCCCAATGACCGCTTTTTACCCAAAGATTTTTTTTACCTATATGGGGTGAGTAGACAAATTGATAACCACGTTTTAACTGCTCCTTAATAATAAACTGCTCCATCTGCATTCTAATTATGGCACCATTTGGCTTCCAAATAATTAATCCTGATCCCACCTCATCATCAATCAAATAATAATCTAACTCTTTGCCTAGCTTTTTGTGATCTCTCTTTTTTGCTTCCTCAATCTGCCACAGATATTTTTCTAACTCTTTCTTAGTGGCAAAACAAGTACCATAAATACGCGTTAACATCTGATTTTTTTCTTCTCCTCGCCAATAAGCACCGGCAATTGACAGGAGTTTAAAAGCCCCAATCTGGCCGGTCGACTGAACATGTGGCCCCCGACACAGATCAAAAAAACGATTTCCAGTATAATAAACCGTGGTTTTTCCCCCTTTTTTTTCGATTTCTTCTAGCCACTCTAATTTAAAAGGATTATCTTTGAATAATTGTCTTGCTTGCGCTAAAGATATTTCTTTTCTAACAAAAGGAAGATTTTGAGCAACTATTTGCGCCATCCGTTTTTCAATTTTAGGAAAGTCATTTTCACTAATTTTTTCCCCATTGCTGTCGAAATCAAAATAAAACCCATCCTTTGTCGCCGGCCCTACTGCTAGTTTTACTTTGGGAAAAAGTTCTAACACTGCCTGCATTAAAACATGCTCACAACTATGCCGCATACTCTCTAAGTTTTTTTGAGTTTTATCCATAATAGGGTTAAAAAATAAAAAATAGTGGTCGCGACAGGACTTGAACCTGTGACCTTTTCAATGTCAATGAAACGCTCTA
>CAZYRU010000032.1:0-9915 GCA_964649995.1 uncultured Gammaproteobacteria bacterium | reverse complement strand
AAAAAAAATTCAAGATATCAACTTTTATGGTGATAAAATCAGTTTAGTAGAATTACTGACTATCTTAGTTGACAATGCCTTAAAATACTCCCCTGCGAAAAGCTCTATTATTATTCAAACAACAGTTGTGAATAAAAAATTGCTGATCAAGGTCCAAGATTTCGGTATAGGCATTAAACCGCAAGATTTACCACATATTTTTAAACGTTTTTATCGTGCTGATCATTCACGCAATAAAAGTCAGGGTGATGGCTATGGTTTGGGATTGGCGATTGCTAAAAATATTGTCGAGATTCATCAAGGAAAAATTAGCGTGCACAGCCTCCCCGATCAAGGCTCAACTTTTATTATTGAGTTACCAATTACTTAAGCTTTTTCTCAGCTATTTTTTTAAAATAGTGTTATATGCAAAATAAAATAATCTACTTCCTCCAAAAACAAAAAATTATTATTGCTCTAATTTTAATTATTATTGCTGGTTTTTATTATTGGAAAATAAAAAATACCACTAAAAATCAAGTTCAATACCAAACCGTGCAGGTAGAACGAGGTACAATCGTTGCCTCAGTCAACGGTTCTGGTCAGGTTTCCACTGCTAATAATGGAACAATTTCTACTTTAGCTACTGGAGTAGTAAAAACATTGTATGTTAAAGACGGCGACGAGGTAAAAATGGGCGATAAAATCGCTGAAATTGAATTAGATTTAAAAGGCCAACAAAATGTTGCCTCAGCTTGGAATAATTATCTTAATGCTAAAAATAATCTAGAAAGTGCTAAGGCCAATTTGTATACCCTGCAGGCAGATATGTTTACCCAATGGAAAAAACATTATGATCTCGCAACCAACTCAACTTATCAAAACTCTGACGGAACCCCTAATTATACTAATCGAGCCTTGCCTGAGTACCACATTGCCGAAGATAACTGGTTAGCAGCAGAAGTAAAATATAAGAATCAACAAAACGTGGTCAATCAAGCCCAAACAGCAGTTAATGCGGCTTGGCTAACTTACCAGCAAACTTCTCCTACTATTTATGCGCCTATTTCAGGAACAATTTCTGGCTTATCACTTCAAGTAGGATCAGTGATAGTGGAAACAACCAATACCACCAATAGCGCCCAAAGCGCTACAAAAATTGCCAATATCAAAACTAAGGCTTTACCGCTTGTCTCCGTTAACCTAACGGAAATTGATGTCCCAAAAATCAAATTAGGCAATAAAGCCATTGTTACCTTTGATGCAATCGCCGATAAGACTTTTACCGGTAAAGTAATTAGCATAGATACTGCCGGATCAGTTAATTCCAATGTTACTACTTACCCTACCGTTATTCGTCTTGATACTGAATCAGAATATATTCTGCCTAATATGGCCGCTACCGCCAATATTATTACCGAAACAAAAAATGACGTCTTGCTTGTACCTTTAAGCGCAATTCAACAATCAGAGGATGGTTCATCCTATGTCTTGATAATAAAAAATGGCAAACCCCAACCGGTTACAGTCCAAGTAGGAATTTCTTCTAATCAAAAAGCAGAAATTATCTCCGGTCTGTCCGAAAACGATACCGTAGCTATTAGTACATCAAACTCAACTACCTCCAAAAAAACTCCTCAATCAACCTCGATCTTCTCAGGAGGAGGCGGAGGTGTTATGCGAATGCGCTAAAGAAAATATGAAGAGCACTAATTTAATTATTCAAACCAAACATCTAACTAAAATTTATAAAAATGATGTAATTGAGACTGTAGCTTTAGCTGATATTTCCATTAATGTAAAAAAAGGAGAATTTGTAGCAATTATGGGTCCATCCGGTAGTGGTAAATCAACCTTGATGCATATTTTGGGCGCTTTAGATTTACCTACTAAAGGCGAATATATTCTTGATGGCCAAAATGTGGAAAAATTATCTCAGGATGCTTTGGCTGATATTAGAAATAAAAAAATCGGCTTTATTTTTCAAGCCTATAATTTACTACCTAGAACTAATGCTTTAAAAAATGTCATACTACCAATGGTTTATGCTGGCGTCCCTAAGGAAAAGCGAATTATCATTGCTAAAAAATATCTTGAAATGGTTGGTTTAGGAGACAGATTATATCATGCTCCCAACCAACTCTCAGGTGGTCAACAACAAAGAGTAGCTATCGCCCGCGCTTTAGTAATGAATCCCGCTCTTCTTTTGGCGGATGAACCAACAGGCAATATTGCCAGCGCCCAGGCGGAAGAAATAATGGCTATTTTTCAAGACCTAAATCACAACGGCCATACAATTGTTATGATTACCCATGAACCTGATATTGCCAAATATGCCCAAAGAATTATTCATATTAAAGACGGAAAAATAATTGATGATGTTGCTAATCTTAATCAGCAAAAAATAATTAAAAATAAAAATAAACTTTGATTATGATCAATTTAATAGAACTATTATTAGAAAGTTGGAGTACCTTAACGCTGAATAAAACACGAACCGGTCTTGCTATTTTGGGAATCGTAATTGGAATAGGCAGTGTAATCGCATTAATGTCATTAGGACAAGCAACCCAGCAAGCAGTACAAACGCAAATTCAATCGTTAGGATCAAATTTGCTAACCGTCATGCCTGGCGGTAATAATCAAGGAGGGGTTAGAGGTGCCGCCGGCAGTAGAACTACCCTAGTATTAGATGATGCTAAAGCTATCAGTTCCTCCCCTAAAATTACTACTATCGCTCAAGTTTCGCCTGAATATTCATCAAGGGCACAAGTAATTGCCAAAGGCAATAACTCAAATGTGCAAATTATTGGCGTAACGCAAACTTATGCTCAAGTACACAAAATCAATTTAACCTCAGGAAGTTTTATCTCGCAACAACATGTTCAATCAATGGCTAAAGTTGCTGTTATTGGTCCGCAGGCGGCTAGCGATTTGTTTGGAGAAAATATTAATCCAATTGGCCAAACAATCAGAATTAACAATCAAAACTTAACAATTATTGGCCTTACCCAATCAAAAGGTGGAAGTGGCTTTATGAATCAAGATAATATTATCTATATTCCTCTTACTACTGCCCAAAAACAAATCTTTGGCGTTAATTATTTAAGTTCAATCGGTCTTGAGGCAAAAGATGCTGATCTGATGGTACAAGCTCAGGATGAAGTAGGTTATTTGCTTTTAGAAAGACACAGAATTACTGATCCAGCTAAGGCAGATTTTTCAATTATGTCCCAACAAGATATCTTAAATATGGCTTCTTCCACTACCGGCACTTTTACTGCTCTTTTATCAGGGATTGCGGCAATTTCTCTTTTAGTAGGAGGAATTGGAATTATGAATATAATGTTAGTAACAGTCACCGAAAGAACCCGGGAAATTGGTTTGCGCAAAGCCTTGGGCGCTAAGAAAAAAACAATTATTGCTCAATTCTTGATTGAAGCTATTATTTTAACTTTCTCCGGCGGTATTATTGGCACTATTTTAGGTATTATTGGCTCTTATATTATTGCTTTAGCTATGAATCTTGCTTTTATTATTTCTCCTTCTTCAATTATCCTTGCTTTTGTGGTTTCCACCGCTATTGGAATTATCTTTGGTTGGTATCCCGCTAAACAAGCGGCTAATTTACAACCAATTGAAGCGTTGCGTTATGAATAGTAATTGATTTAGTTTAAAAATTATTATTAATTATTAACTAAAAAATATGAAAAAACAAACTTGGCTTAATGCTGCTGTAGTAGTGGCAATCACTCTTTTAGCTTTTTTTGGAGGAATAAAATATCAAGAAAGCCGTCAAACCAACCTCCTCTCTCAATTTGGCAATGGTTTTGGAAATAACCTAAACCGTACAAATAGTCGAGGTGCTTGGCAAAACCCTAACCAACAAAATCAACTGTTTCAAAAAGGAGGAAGAATAGGAAATAGTGCAAGACCTATTAGTGGCGAAATCATCAGCGCCGACAACCAGTCAATCACCATCAAACAAACAGATGGCAGCAGCCGTATTATCTTTTTTTCGGATAAAACATCAATTAATAAAAATGTTGCCGCCGATAAAGATGATTTAAAAATAGGAGAAAAAGTAATGGTTATAGGACAGTTGGAAGCTGACGGCAGTGTGGTAGCACAAATAATTAATTTAGATCCCAATCTAAAAGGTAATTTGCCTAACAAAAATAATCTCAAGTATTAAAATAAAGTTCTTTTTAAATCTTGACGTTTTTTAGCTTTTTCCAGGGCGAGATTAATTAATTGAGTAATTAAATTCCGCTGAGTTAAACCCGATATTTCCCAAAGTTTGGGATACATACTTATTTTTGTAAAACCGGGTAAAGTATTAATTTCATTGACTAAAATTTGCTTATTTTGCAAAAGAAAAAAATCTACCCGCGCCATTCCCGTACACTCAAGTAGTAAAAAAGCCTTAATGGCAGTTTGCTGAATTTCTTTAATTAAAGAAGGTGGTAGTAATGCAGGCATGACTAAACTTGCCCCTTTTTCATCTAGATATTTTGCTCGATAGGAATAAAATTCATCATGAGGAATTATTTCTCCAGGCAACGAGGCACGGGGGAAATCATTGCCCAAAACCGAACATTCTATCTCCCGCCCTATAATCGCCTGTTCCAACATAATTTTAGTATCATATTGAAAGGCTAATTTTAAAGCTTGAGACAACTCTTTATGATTATTAACTTTGCTTACACCTACAGAAGAACCTAAACTGGCAGGTTTAATAAATAAAGGAAAACCTACTTGATTAATAAATTGAGTAATAAGACTTTTATCCTTAATTTTGTTTCTTATAGTAATAAATTTGGCGGTTTGAATACCGGCGGCATTAAGTAATCGCTTCTGTACATCCTTATCCATACCAATAGCTGACCCAATCACATTGGCTCCCACATAAGGTACCTGCAATAACTCAAATAAACCCTGAAGACAGCCGTCTTCTCCATATGTACCATGAACAATAGGAAAAAAAATATCAATCGAGGTTAAATCCTGACCATTTTTAAGATTTATTAGTATAAGCTGAGATTTTTTTATTACCGGAGCAACTAAAAAATTATTGATTGCAGTAATTGACTTTAAAATTTGGGGAGTTTTCCCTAAAATCCAATTACCTTGTCGATCAATACCAATTAATACCACCTCATATTTGGTTTTATCTAGATTAGCATAGATTGATTGAGCCGACAATAAAGATACTTCATATTCAGTACTCCTACCGCCAAAGATTAAACCCACCCGGATTTTTTTCTTCATGCTATTTTCGACCCAATTATAAACTTATTTTAGATTATTTGTCAATTTATTGCCGGTTTTTATTTTTTGTGAGCGAACACAAACAGATCTTAATTGACAACTATCACACTCCCCTTTATTACCACCAATAATCTGAAAAATTTGTCTAATAAGAAAAAGGAGTGTAAATAAAATTGCCAAAGTCAATATTAACCAATCATAAATAGTCATTTTTAATTAAAACCCAATAATCTACCACCTTGATAAATAATTAAACTCATCAACCACGCCACCACAGTAGTATAAGTTAAAATTATCAGCGGCCATCGCCAAGAACCAGTTTCTTTTTTTGCGGTAGCTAAAACAGAAAAACAAGGCATATATAATAAGGCAAACACCATAAAAGAAACTGCGCTTAATGGCGTGAAATGCTGTCGAATAGCTTCAGACAAAGTAAAATTTTGATATAGAGTTGTAAAAGTACTCACCACTACCTCTTTAGTCGCCAAACCAAATAGTAAAGCTACCGCCGATTGCCAATTGCCAAAACCAAGTGGAGCAAAAATAAAGGATATAGCTTCTCCTATCATGCCAAAATAACTCTCTTTTGAACCATACTCTACTCCTACCGGAAAACTAGCCAGCGCCCAAATAACAAGAGAAAAAGCTAAAATTAAACTCCCTGCTTTTTTAATAAACTGCCAAACTTTTTCCCAAACATAAATTAAAACATGGCTTAAAATAGGTAAATGATACGGCGGCAATTCTATAATTAATTCATTAGTTTTCTCTTTAATAATTAATCTCCGCCAAAAAAAACCGGAGCTTAAACCAACAATAATTCCCAAAAGATATAAACCAAAAATTACCCATCCTTGATAATAAGGAAAAAATACACCAGCAAATAAAAGGTAAATCGGTAGACGGGCCGAACACGAAAAAAAAGGATTAATTAAAATTGTAAGTAACCGTTCTTTTTTACTTTCCAAAATCCGCGTAGCAATTAATGCGGGAACATTACAACCAAAACCAATAATTAAAGGTAAAAAACTTTTACCATGAAGACCAATTTTTGTCATTAAGTAATCCATGACAAAAGCAACTCTGGCTAAATAACCGCTATCCTCAAGTAAAGCAATAAAAAAGAAAAGCATACCAATCATAGGAATAAAAACCAATATACCTCCCACCCCACCAATAATTCCCTGGGAAATTAACGATATAGTTAAAGGAGAAAAACCAAGATTAGTCATTATCCTTGTAACTTGACTAGATAATACTCCTAAACTATCAACTATCAATTTCTGCCAAGGCCAAGAAAGAACAAAAGTAAGTTGAAAGATAGCCCAGATAATTATCAAAAATAAAGGAATCCCAATAAATTTATTCAGCAAAACTTTATCGAGCTGATCCTCAAATCCTTTTTTTTTAACCGCTGTTTGCCAGACGATTTTATCCGCTATTTTTTTAATAAATAAATAGCGTTCTTTATCTTGAGAAAAATTAAGAGGCAGATGAGGATAATGCCGACTCTTTTTTAAGAGAATAATAGTTTTTAATAATAAAAATAGTGTACTTTTTTTTCGAGCATCAATCTCCACTACTGGCAGATCAAATATCTTCCCCAACTTATCAAAATTAATAATCTTGCCTTTTTTCTTCGCTAGCTGATTCATATTCACTGCCAAAATCAAAGGTACTTTTAAATCAATCAACTCGGTAGTAAGATATAAATTACGAAGAAGATTTTGCGCATCTACTATTTGTAAAATTACATCTGGCCTTACCTTCAAGATAAAATCCTTGGTGATTTGCTCTTCTAAAGAAAAACTGTTTAAACTATAAGAACCTGGTAAATCAATAATCTCAAAAATAAAATTTTGATAAAAACACTGACCGGTTTTTTTATCCACTGTTTTTCCCGGCCAATTACCAATATGTTGTCTTGCACCGGTTAAGGTATTAAAAAGAGTTGACTTACCAACATTAGGATTGCCTATTAAACCAACAGTAATTTTATTTTTTTTCTCCATAAATTTTAAAAGCAGCGCCTCTACCGATAGCTACTTTTGCCTCAAATACTTTAATTACTATTGGTCCCCAATAATCATTCTTTATTACCTCAACTTCTGCCCCTTGATACATTCCCATAGCCAATAAACGTTGAATAAAATGACTACCGCCTTCAAATTGAATTAATCTAACTATCTCGCCTTTTTTAAAATAGGTTAAAGGAGTCATTTGATCTCAGGAATAGGATTGCCCTCTGGACAAAACTTAGGGTTACCTAAAAAATTACTTAATTTTTTGATGGTAGAGGTGGAAAAAGCATGCTCAAGCAAATGGGCTTCTTGATGAATTTTGAATTTCGATACCTTAATTTGATGCAAAAAAACCTCAATTAAGCGATGTTTGCCGATAACTATTTTTGCTTGATGGAGGCCTTTTTTAGTTAGACTAATACGAGAATAAGCGTCAGCTTTTACTAACTTTTTTTTCTGTAGAAAACGCAGCATTTTAGATACTGCGGCTTTACTAATTTTTAAAACGCGCGCTACCTCAATTGATCGAACTAAGTTTTGTGAGGTATTACTATTGATAAGATAAATCGCTTTTAGATAATCCTCTTGGCTTTTTTTAAACATAAAATAAATAAGTTAACTTTAGTTAACTTATTTAAGCATAAAAAATCTTAAAAAACAAGTGAATTAATTGATTATTTTTTAAGAATTATAAAATTATGAAAAAATTAAAGTTTTTAACTAAAACTCCCTGTCATTATAATCTATTTTATGACACCGGTGAAATTAAATTTCTTTAGCAAAAGCTATAACTTTTCGCTTTCTTTCCTTTAAAGAGAGATTACTTTTAATCCCTGGTCCGCCAATACACCCCTCATCACAAAATAAAATGTCCAGTAAACGAATCTGAGGATTTTCATCAAAGTAACGAATTGCTTCTTGACATTGTTTCCAACCAGAAACAATCTGAATCTGTTTGGGATAGAAACTACTAGTTAACCCACAACTATGGGAAAGACCGCCATCGACCGGATAAATCCGAGTTAATCCTGGTTCAGAAATATCAAATTTATCTTGTGGATTATAATCGTCACTAATCTTAAACTGAGCTAATACTTGTTTAATCTCTTCATAAGTTAATACTAAAATATTTAGCTCCGGTATATCCTCTTTTGCCTCTAATTTTTTTACAATGCAAGGACCGATAAACACTGGACGATAGCCGGAAAATTTCTCTCTAATAATTTTTGCCGTTGCCACCATCGGTGAATCTACACCCTCAGGAAAATATTTAGCAAACTGTGGCATTTGGCGCCTAACCATTCGTACTACCGTAGGACAAGGACTGGTAATATACCGCCTTTGGGGATTATTTTTTAATTTTTCCAGTAGCTCTTCATTGGTTTTTTTGGCGCCGGCAGATACCTCAACAATATAAGTAAAACCTAGTTTTCTCAGCTGGGTAATAATCTGCGGATAAGAAAAAACAATTGGAAAAGAAGGTGCCAACATTGCTGCTAACCACTCTTTCTTTTGTAGAGCCTCAACTAAAATTTCTACTTCACTCATAATTATTTATTCTAAAAAATTTAATAACAAAATAAGCCAAAACTCCTCCGGCTAAAGCAGTTAAGAGCTGTATTAATCCCATGGTGGTAATAAACAACTCAGGCACAATTTTTAAACCAAAATAAATTTTGGCAAAAATAAATAATATACTAAACTTTAACAATGACGCTATTATTACCCGCCTCCAATAACTCATAATCCTAGTCTGAATAAAAACCACTATTAATATATAATTACCTAGCCAAATAAAGGGTAAGAAATAAAAAAGAAATATCGTATTGACTCCAAATAAAACACCATAACTAATTGCTCCTAAACTGGGTAAAACAACAATTGGCAAGACGGATTTAGTGAAAAATTTTTGTGCAGTTAAAAAAAACAAACAATTAACCACTGTCCCTGTTAACCATTGCGGATAAGAAATAATAATAGGAATCATAAACGCCAATAAATAAAACAACAAATTTAATCTAGTAATTAAAAGTTGACGAAGAGAAATAAGAATTGTTTTTATCATTATTTTAAAAAGACTTAAATAATAATTTAACTCCTGATTGAGGAGCTGTTACTCTAATTACGGCTGATTCTGTAGTATAGCCGTCCGATCTTAACTGAGCTTTTAAATCATATTGTTGTCCTGGTAATGCTCTTTCCCAACGCCACTGTACTCCTTCCTGCGCCTGAGTAATGACTCCTGATTCTTGAAAGCGCATATTCTTCTGACGAGAAAGAATATATACCGTTCCTTGAGAATAAGGATGATTTTTTTGCCCAAAATGAATAGTGCCGGAAACAGTAACCGGTTGAGGAAGGTATTTATTCCACAATAAAGCCATGCCTATTCCCCCTATTAACAAACAAAGTATTATTAACCATCGCATTTTTTATTTAAAAAAATGACAATATCTTATTGTAAAAAAAATAAGAACCTGAAGTCAACTTGATATTGGCTATAAGAAATAGATTCTAATAAAAAATCCGGTCCAAGCCCAAAATGGCAAATAGCGTCAGAAACAACAAAGAAGCATTATAAGAAATTTACAATAATTGAGTTGGAGATAATAAACTATTTTTACCACTTATTTTGTTTTAAATA
>CAZYRU010000031.1:0-10050 GCA_964649995.1 uncultured Gammaproteobacteria bacterium | reverse complement strand
TATACTAAATCAAGTTAAAGTGACAATTTTAGGTGCCACTTTTTGGACGGTACCCCGACAAAATGTTTAAATATCTTTCTTGGTTAATATTGATCGGATTGTTTATAATTGCTTTTTTGATACCTAAAAAACAATCTACTGCTTTTGCTAACTACAAAATAATTAATTATCAACTAGAAAATAAAAATCGGCGCTTATTAGTGGCCGATAACCAACAAAAATGGGAAAGAGGATTAATGCATGTTGCTACCATGGAGGCGGGGATTGATGGAATGATTTTTATCTTTCCCCAAAAGGATTGGCAAAGTTTTTGGAATAAAAATACCTTAATGGATTTAGAAATATATTGGATCAGTGGCGATCGGGTGGTGGGCAAAGATTTTTTACCAGCAGCTAAAGGTCAAGAAACACTAACTATTGTTTCGCCTCAGAAAGTAGATAAGGTGATTGAGATAGTAAAATAATTTAAACCAAGTTATGCTTAGTAGCGAGAGCTTCGAGTCCAGGCAATGTTCCTTTTTCAATTAGCTCCAACATCGCGCCTCCTCCGGTTGAGATATGAGTGATTTTATTTTGATCAGGATAATTTTTAATAGCGGTTAAGGTATCTCCGCCGCCAATAATGGAAAGCGCATTTTGATTGGTAATAATTGATTGATAAATTGTTTTTGTACCTTGACTAAAATAGGGATTTTCAAAATAACCTAAAGGACCATTCCAAACAATGGTTTTTGCTTGATTAATAATGTCGGTATAGATTTTTTCCGTTTCCGGACCGATATCTAGAATATTATCATCAAGGTTTACCTCAGTAATTTTTTTTATTATAGCAGCAGTGGGTAAATTAGTATTGTTCATCACTCTTGCATCCTGCGGTAAGATGATTTTTCGATTTTGCTCAAGAGCTAGAGCCAAAAACTGTTTAGCTGTATCAATAAAATCCGGCTCAATCAGACTTCTGCCAACTATAAAGCCCTGAGCTTTAAGAAAATTATTAGCCATCGCGCCGCCAATTAAAAGATAATCAGCTAGAGTTAAAAATTTTTTGATTACTCCGATTTTTGAGGAAATTTTCGCGCCGCCGATGATAATTACTTTAGGCGATTGAGAACTAAAAATTATTTTTTGAATATTTTCTAATTCACTTTTTAAGAGTAATCCGCCGTAGCTGGGCAAAAATTGAGTAACGCCAACTACTGAGGCGGCTTTTCGGTGAGAAACACCAAAGCCGTCATTGACAAATACTTGGGCTAAATTGGCCAATTTTTGGGCAAAATCAAGATTATTTTCTTTTTCTTGAGGATAATAGCGGATATTTTCCAATAAAATAATTTTTTGCGGGGTTTGAGCAGAAAAAACTTGAGGATCAGCGGTGAGAAAATCATCTACCAAGACAATCTGATTATTAGGTAATAATTCCTTAAGGCGAGTGGCTACCACCCGCAAAGAAAATCTGCGGTCACGCGTTTTAGGTTTTCCTAGATGAGATACTAAGATTAATTTATTATTTTTTTGCAAAAGATAATTAATTGTAGGCAGGGTTTGCCGAATTTTAGTATCATCACTAATTTCTCCTTGCGGATTAAGAGAAACATTAAAATCGACCCGCATTAAAATGCGCAGATTTTGTAGATTAACTTGATCAACAAAGATTATGTTGCTATTCATTAGATAAAATCCGCAATTTTTTCTATCATATCAACGACTCTACTTGAATAACCCCATTCATTATCATACCACCCAAAGATCTTTACTAAATTGCCAGCAATCACTTTGGTATAGTTAGCATCAAAGATGCAGGAAAAAGATGAACCAATAAAATCGGAAGATACTAAAGGTACAGTTTCATAACTTAAGATCTTTCTAAGATGTTCTTCGCTTGCTTTTTTAAATAAAGAGTTGATTTCTTCAGAGGTGGTTTTACCTTCAATTACAAGAGAAATATCAGTAAAAGAAACAACCGGTATGGGTACCCTGATTGCCATCCCATCAATTTTTCCTTTTAATTCCGGAATCACTTTAGCTACTGCTTTGGCAGCACCGGTAGTGGATGGACAGATATTTAAAGCGGCCGCGCGTGAACGATCTGGTTTTTTATTAGATTCATCAAGTAAACTTTGGCTAGCAGTATAGGCATGAATGGTGGTTAGATAGCCTGATATAATTTTAAAATTGTCATGCACTACCTTAAACATTGGTGCAGCACAGTTGGTTGTGCAGGAAGCATTGGAGATAATCTCTTCTTTTTGCCAATCAATTTTATCATCATTTACTCCTAAAACCACATGGGTGGTGTCTTCATCTTTTGCCGGAGCAGTTAAAATCACTTTTTTTACCTTGCCTTTTAGATGTTTTTTTAAATCCTCTTTTTTAGTAAAAGCGCCGCTGGCATCAATTACTACGTCAACTCCATATTGATCCCAGGGAATATTGTCTATTTCTGCTGTGGTAGTGGTTTGAATTGGAAAATTATCAATTATCAGTGTATTGCCTGCGACCTGAATTTTTTTAGAAAATCGGTGATAGATAGAGTCGTATTGGAGTAAATATGCCAGCATCTCAGGCGGGGTTTTGCGCGTGTTGATGGCGACAATATCAAAACTATTGCGCATACTGGCAATTCGAGTAATAGCTCTTCCAATCCGGCCAAAACCATTAAGTCCTACCTTAATTTTTTTCATAATTTTATTTCAATTATTAAATAATCTTAATGTTATTATTATAAATAATTATTGACAATTTTTTGTGTATTAATTAGATTGAGCTTCTCAAAAATGAGTGCTAATTTTTGTTGAATTTTGTCTTTGATAGGAAATTTTTCTTCCTCTTTTAGGCGCCAAATTTTTTCTTTAAATTGGCCAAGGGCTTTTTTTCTTGTTTGATAAAGAAATTGTTCTTGAGTTAAATCAGTCGACCATTCTTGAGAAAAATTGTCTTTAAGCCATTGATAGATTTTTTGTTTAAGATCACTGGGTAAAGAATCATAAATAATATTTTGCAGTCCGGTAGCAAAGTGAATTTCTAACGTCTTATTTTTAGGAAACTGGCTTAATAAATTATCAGGTAAGGTAGAGGCTCCGTGTTGGACACTTCCGCCAATTTGATATCGTTCTTGCGCTGTCTCACTAATAGTTTTTAGTACTGTAAAATCAATCTCTACCGGTGCGATTGTGTTATTTTTTAACAGAGTACCGCCATGACGGCTGCCGGTTTGGACACTGACTTTACTGATTCCTTGACAATTAATCAGGGGTAGATAAAGATCCATAAATGCTTCAAAATCTTCAGGCGTACTATTTCTTCCACCAATATGACCGATTTCTCCGCCAATGGAGATTGTGAGACCTTTTGGTTCAAGTGAACGAATATATCTAGTCATTAGCGCTGTCATTTTGGCATTATTTTCTTGCTGTTTTAATAAATCTTTTTCTTCTAAATTTACCAAGGTTGAAGCATCAATATCAATATTATAAAATCCGGCGGCTATCGCTTCACTAATTAATGCCTTTAGACGGTTAATTTCTTCTTCTGGTTTAGTTTGGAAAAGGCGAGAGTTGAATTGGAAATGATCTGCCTGAATAAAAATTGGGCCGTAATATTTTTCTTTAATCGCCGCAGCTAAGATAGCAGTAACAAATTCTTGCGGTGTTTGGTTGGTGTAGTACATTTCACTGCGGGCAATTTCAAAAATAAATGCTCCCACCTGTTTTTCCTTTGCTAGAGCAAAAATAATCCGAGCGATGTCATAAGTTAGTGTTCGTAAGTTAAAAGCAGGGACAGTAAAACCAGCAACCTCCTTTCTGCCAAAAGCCAAATAAAGATTGTTAATTGAAGATAGCCGAATACCTTGAACATAAGCTTGTTGGCGAATGTTGTGACTAAGTTGCTGTTTAAGCTCGGAGTTAGGAGAAAAGATATACTGATAGATTTTTTCGTCAATATTATGCAAATTATTCATATTATTATATAATTTATTAATTGCTTTTATTTTAACAAAGATGGAAAAATGTGTTTTTTGTCAAATAGTTAAAGGTAAACTCCCCAGCTATAAAATTTATGAAGATCGTGATTTTTTGGCTTTTTTAGATATTAATCCGTTAGCGCTAGGTCATACTCTAGTGATTCCGAAGGTGCATTATCGCTGGGTTTATGATGTACCTAATTTTGGCGCTTATTGGCAGGTAGGGCTTCAGGTGACTCAGGTGTTACAGAAAGTACTTCAGCCTTATTTTATTACCTATGTTACTCATGGATTGGAAGTGAAGCATGCCCATATTCATATTATACCGCGTTCTAAAAATGAAACCGCATTTATTCCGAAGATAAAAAAGATTACTCCTGATAAACTTCAGGCGTTGCAGGTTAAAATTAGTTCGGCTTTTTGACGCTGATATTGATGCGATTATTTTTAAAATCAACCACGACTTGATCACCGGCTCTAATTTTTCCTTCTATTATTTCCAAAGCCACCTCGTCAATTATTAACTCATTGATTAATCTTTTTAACGGCCGGGCGCCATATTGTGTATCAAATCCAGCGACAGCTAAATATTTTTTTAAGTCTTCTTTAACGCTTAAATTCAGACCTTGTTTTTTAAACAGTTTTTTTAAGCGTTCTATTTGAATATTAACAATCTCCTTAATCATTGCGGTTGACAAAGGATTAAAGATAACAATATTATCAAGACGATTAATTAATTCTGGTCGAAAAAAACTTTTAACCTGGTTCATAATTTTTGCCTCTTTTTCTTTAAAAGAGGAGGATTCAGCAAAAAATTCACTACCAAGATTTGAGGTTAAGATCAAAATAGTATTTTTAAAATTAACTGTTCGTCCGCGGCCATCGGTTAAGCGGCCCTCATCAAAAATCTGTAAAAAAATATTAAAAATCTGTGGATGGGCTTTTTCTACTTCATCAAACAAGATGACACTGTAGGGCTTGCGTCGTACTGCTTCAGTTAATTGCCCGCCTTCTTCGTAGCCAATGTAGCCGGGTGGAGCACCAATTAATCTGGCTACTGTGTGTGCCTCTTGGTATTCACTCATATCAATTCTGATATAAGCCCGTTCATCATTAAAAAGAGCAAGAGCTAAGGCTTTGGTAGTTTCGGTTTTTCCCACTCCCGTTGGGCCAAGGAATAAAAATGATCCTAAGGGTTTATTTTCCTCATTTAATCCGGCGCGGGAACGACGAATAGCTCGAGCAATTTTTTCCAACGCCTCATCTTGTCCGACGACGCGGGCTTTAAGTTCTTTTTCCAGATTAACAAGCTTTTCTGCCTCAGAGGTAAGTAGGCGCGATACCGGAATACCGGTCCAGCGGCTAACAATTTGAGCAATATCTTCGGCACCAACCTCTTCTTTTAAAAAACGCTCTGCTGCAGGAATCGTTTGCCATTGTTTGTTTAGCTGTGCTAATTTTTTTTCTTCCTCAGGAATTTTTCCATATTTGAGTTCGGCTGCTTTATCAAGCAATATTTCCCGCTCTGCTTTGTCTAACTCCATTTTTAGCAAATCAAGTTTTAGGCGGTGTTGTTGTAGTTGGGCTAGAATAT
Source organism: uncultured Gammaproteobacteria bacterium (assembly GCA_964649995.1). Classification (GTDB taxonomy): domain Bacteria; phylum Patescibacteriota; class Microgenomatia; order UBA1406; family GWC2-37-13; genus CAZYRU01. The sequence goes on along the minus strand of CAZYRU010000031.1, from coordinate 4,495 downwards.
TTTTTTGTGCTTGCCATTTTTCTAATTTTACCTCGAGTTCTTTTTGCAGTTTATTTTTTTCGTCAAACAAAAGTTGTTTGCGATTTTCTAATCCTTTTTCTTTTTTTAAAGCCGCCAGCTCAATCTCCAGCTGAGTAATGCGTCTTTTGATTTGATCAAGTTGGGTGGGCATCGAATCAATCTCAATTTTGGCCGCTGCCGCTGCTTCATCAACCAAATCAATTGCTTTATCAGGTAGATAACGATCGGTAATATAGCGAATTGAAAGGTCAACAGCAGTAATTAAGGCGTCATCGGAAATTTTAATACCATGATGCACCTCATATTTTTCTTTGACGCCTCGCAGAATTGCTAGGGCGTTTTCCGCTGTAGGTTCATCAATATAAATAGGTTGAAAGCGTCGCTCTAGTGCCGGATCGGTTTCAATATATTGTCGATATTCGCGCACAGTGGTAGCTCCAATGGCATGCAGTGCTCCTCGAGCTAAAGCCGGCTTAAGAATGTTGCCAGCATCAACTGCGCCTTCGGCTTTACCGGCGCCGACAATGGTATGCAGTTCATCAATAAATAAAATATACTTACCGCTGCTTTTATCAATTTCCTCAAGAATCTTTTTTAACCGCTGTTCAAATTCACCTCGAAACGCTGCTCCTGCTAGAATACCAGTCAGGTCTAGGCTGAGCAATTCTTTATTTTTTAAGGTATCAGGAACATCTTTGGTTACAATTCTTTGGGCTAAACCTTCAACAATAGCAGTTTTGCCTACACCTGGATCTCCCAAAAGGACAGGATTATTTTTAGTCCGCCGGGAAAGAATTTGAATCAGACGGCGAATCTCTTCATCACGACCAATGACCGGGTCAAGTTTATTTTCTTTTGCCTTAGTAGTTAGATTAACCGTATATTTTTCTAGAATATTTGTCTCCTCTTGAGGAGGTTGATAATTAATATTCATATTTTTAGCAATTAATATATTTAACTGCTAATATTATAAATGGGAAAAAAATCTTTTGCAACCTTTATTTAGCGCTATGAAAAATAGATTATGAAAAATAGATTATGAAAAATAGATTATGATAAACAATTAATGATTTTATCGATTCAGATCTCAAAATTGAAATGATAAGAGAGGAATGGATTACCGATCTAGTTTTAATAAAAATTATTATTTTAACGGGTCAAATCCGCCTTTACTTAAAGGATGACAGCGAATAATGCGTTTAAAACCTAAAAATAAGCCTTTGATAATACCATATTTTTCTACTGCCAAATAAGTATATTGCGAACAAGTGGGTTTAAAACGGCAGACTTGATCAGTTAAAAACAGCTGACAGGCAAGATAATTGTGAAAAATATGGGTGTTTTGGTAGAAGCGAATTAATTTTAAAATTAATTTTTTCAGCATTATAACTTAAAAAACTTATTAATAATTTAATAAAATAAGTTAATAAAAATAATTTAAATTAAGAAAATAACAGGCGGCCTATTTTTTTATCTCAAATTTAATAATATAATACATGCTATGAAAATTATAATTATTACTCTTTTTCCTCAAATGTTAGCAGGTTTTTTGGCAGAAAGTATAGTTAAAAGGGCGCAGGAAAAGAAATTGGTTGAGATTGAGATAGTTAATTTACGCGATTTTGCTAATAATGCTTACCAAAGCGTGGATGATCGACCATATGGTGGCGGTGCCGGGATGGTAATTAAAATAGAAGTTTTAGCGAAAGCGCTAGAATTTTGTCAAGCTAAATTTCCAGTTTTACATCTACAATCTAAGTCACGGTCTAAAAACCAACACTCAAAAATCATTTTAACTTCTCCCAAAGGAAAAGTTTTTAATCAACAAAAAGCCCAAGAATTAGCTCAGTTAAAACAGCTGATTTTAATTGCGGGTCATTATGAGGGGGTGGATGAGCGGATTAAAGATTATATTGACGAAGAGCTGTCTTTGGGTGATTTTGTGATGACTGGAGGAGAAATTACAGCGGCAGCGGTGGTAGATGCTCTAGTTAGACTTTTACCAGGTGTTTTGAAGAAAAAAGAGGCAACAGCGATAGAAAGTTTTTTTCCGGTTAAGGTAAGCGAGCTAGAGAAAATCATTGGACCAAATAAACGACTTAACCAAATTAAAGATAAAGGGATAAAAACAATATCATTATTAGAATTTCCCCATTATACTCGGCCAAGAGATTATCAAGGAAAAAAAGTGCCGTCGGTATTATTATCAGGTAATGCGCAAAAAATTTATGAATGGCGGATTAAGAAAGCCTGGGAACAAACGGTTGCTCTCCGTCCTGATCTACTTGACAAACTTTTAAAATAAGGATTATACTAATACTAATTTAGTAATAGTTTATTATTAGATATTTAATTGATTGTTTGATTGTAGATTTTTTGGGTTATTAATTTAATTAAAAATAAAATTATGCAAGTAATTAAGATTTCTCCGCAACAATTTTCTCAGGCTTTATTTCAGCTTGAGGGTATTAGTAAGGAAACCATTGCTCAACATCTAAAGCTGTATCAAGGTTATGTAAATAAATACAATGAGATTAATAAACAATTAGCAGTATTAAGTGAAGAGAGTTATCAAGAAGCTAATCAAGTCTATTCTCATATAAGAGAGTTAAAGGTAGAGTTAAGTTTTGCTTTTGCTGGAGTAGTTAATCACGAGCTTTATTTTTCTCATTTGGGAAGAAAAGAAGAGTTAACAGATCAGAGTTTAAGGGCAGAGATTGAACGCAGTTTTGGTTCATTAACAGCCTATTTTAAAGATCTTAAAGCTACTGCCATCTCAGCGCGAGGGTGGGCTTGGACGGTTTGGATTAAGAGAGAAAAGCGGTTAGTTAATTATCTTGGCGATTCCCAAAATACCTTTTTAGTTTGGGGTGGTGTACCGATTTTGGCACTGGATACTTATGAACATGCTTATTTTGCGGATTTTGGCGTTAATCGTTCCGCTTATATTGATGTATTTTTTAAAAATTTGAATTGGTCGCAAATAGCAAAGAATTTTGAACTTGCAAAAAAATAATATCTGGATTATAAATATATTCTATGATTCAGGTTTCTTCCTTAGTAAAAAGATTTAAGACAAAAACCGCTGTATCTAATCTTAATTTTAAAGCTAAGGCTGGGGAAATTGTTGGTTTTTTAGGGCCAAACGGCGCCGGAAAAACTACCACAATGCGTCTTTTGCTTGGTTATCTTTTTCCCAGTGCTGGAGTAATTAAAATTGATAAGCTGAATCCTTGGGATGAGAGGATTGAGGTGTTAAAAAAAATTGGTTATCTGCCTGAAAATAATCCTCTTTATCCGGAGATGAAGGTAAGGGAATATTTATCTTTTATTGCTAAAATTAAAGATGCTGACAATCTAGAATCAGTAATGGAATTGGTTAGCCTTAATCAAGTAAGGGAGGATAAAATTGAAGAATTATCCCGCGGCTATAAACAACGGGTAGGGTTGGCGGCAGCACTTTTAGGTCAACCTGAGATTTTGATTTTGGATGAGCCAACATCAGGACTTGATCCTTTGGAACAAGAAAAAATTCGCAGTTTAATTAAAAAATTAGCACAGGAAAAAACTATTATTTTTTCCACTCATATTTTGTCAGAGGTAGAGGATATTGCTAATCGTTTGATGATTATTAATGAAGGAAAGATAGTTTATGATGGGGTAAAACCCAAAGGTAGAGGCGGAGTAGAAAGATTATTTAAGAAACTTGTCAAAACAAATAATTATTAATTTGCCAATTATATGTGGACGCTATATAAAAAAGAGTTGGATTATTATTTAAATAACCCGATTGGTTATATTGTTGTCGGTTTATTTGCGGTTTTTGCTAATTTTCTTTTTGTAAAGGATATTTTTGTTAATGGTACTACTTCAATGCGCCCTTTTTTTAATCTTATTCCTTGGCTTTTTCTCGTATTTATTCCGGCATTAGCGATGCGGATTGTAGCTGAGGAAAAAAGAATTAATACGTTAGAGATTCTTTTGACTTTGCCTATTTCTGAAACTCAGATTGTTTTAGCAAAATTTTTAGCCCTGTTGACCTTAGTTATTTTAGGACTAATTTTAACTTTAGGTTTGCCAATCTCTTTAGCACTTTTAAGCAAAATTTATCTGCCGGAGATTATTGTGGGTTATGTTGGTACATTATTTTTGGCAGCGGTGATTATTAGCCTATCTCTCTTTTTTTCCGCCCAAACAAAAAATCAAGTAGTGGCTTTTTTACTGTCGGTACTGACTACTTTTTTATTAATGCTTTTATCCACTGATTTTTTTGCCTCGATTTTACCTAAAACACTTCAGGATCTTTGCAGTTATTTTAGCCCCACTTATCATTTGCAGAATTTTGTTAAGGGAGTAATTGATTTTCGTTCTTTATTTTATTTTTTTAGCTTTACACTTATTTTTTTATTTTTAACTATCGTTGATTTAGAAAAACGGAATTAAAATATGAAAACTAAAAACATTCAAAATTTTA
>CAZYRU010000030.1:0-10124 GCA_964649995.1 uncultured Gammaproteobacteria bacterium | reverse complement strand
TTAAGGAGATAGCTAAATTATGATTGATTTTTTAAGATATAAATGGCTTTATTTCTTAATCTCTTTTCTCATTATTGGTAGTGGTATTTTTTCCATTATTAAATGGGGTTATCGCTATTCAATTGATTTTGTTGGTGGTACTAATTTAGAGTATCAATTTGATCGCCCTCTATCTAAGAATGATTTATTATCGGTTTTTAAAAAAGAACAAATTGAGGTAGTAAAACTGGAAATGATTAATAACTTAATGCTTGCTAGAACTAAACCCATTGATGAAATACAGGAGAAACGGTTGGAGAATCAGATTATATCTTCTTTGAATACTCGGGTGACTTTACTTAAATTTGAGACAGTGGGCCCCAGTATCGGCAAGGAAACAATGTTTAAAACTGGTTTAGCAGCAATAATCGCCATTTTTGGTATTTTACTTTATATGAGTTATGCCTTTTCCGATCTTAAATTTGCTGTAGCAGCCATTATTGCTAATTTACATGATCTTCTGGTAATTTTAGGGAGTTATTCATTAATGTCACATTTTTGGGGAGCGGAGATTGACACTATGTTTGTGACGGCGGTTTTAACCACAATGTCTTTTTCACTACATGATACGATTGTAATTTTTGATAAAATTCGTGAGTATTATAAAGAGATGGGTCAGGGTAGTTTACAGTACTATGCTAATTTAGCACTAACTGAAACAATGGTGCGTTCGATCAATAATTCAATGACAATTGTTTTTATGCTATTGGCTTTGACGTTAATGGGAGGAAATACAATTCGTTTTTTTGTTGCTACTTTATTGGTTGGGACAATTACCGGTACTTACTCATCTCCTTTTGTGGCAACGCCGGTATTAGTTTGGCTTAAGGAAATCCATGAAGGTAAAAAAAGTAAACGGGGGGATTTTTATGGAAGTAAAAATATATACCGTAGGACAACTGCAAACTAATTGTTATTTTGTTATTAATAATAAACAATGTTTAATTATTGATCCTGGTGATGAGGCAGATTTTTTACTGGAAAAAATTAGCCTGCTTCAACTTCAACCTTTAGCGTTATTGGCTACGCATGGTCATTTTGATCATCTTATGGCTGTTGGTGAGATTCAAAAATCATGGGCAATTCCTCTTTATCTTGATCGGCGAGATTGGTTTCTTTTAAAAAGACTAAATTCTACTGCGGTTTATTTTTTAGGCTATGATCCTGGTTGTTTACCCCCGAGTCAAGTTTATGATTTAGAAACAAATCAGTTAAAGATTGCTGATTTTGAGTTTGAGATTATTTATACGCCAGGTCATACGCCCGGCGGTTGTTCGTTTTACTTTCAGAAAGATCAGGTGATTTTTTCAGGAGATGTAATCTTTAAAAATGGGATAGGGCGATATGATTTTAGCTATTCTAATAAAACAGATTTAGACGCATCAATTAGCACACTGTTAAATTTACCTAAAAAAACGGTTATTTATCCAGGTCATGCAGATAAGCTAGTAGTTGCTGACGTTCATTTTTAAGTTTACCTTTTTCAACTTCTTTAAAGATTATTTTTAAAATTTTTCCTACCTGAGGACTAGGTTGTAATTTTTTAATTTGCATCACATCATAGCCATTAATCTTTAGATCGGTTACTTTAAAAGGTTCTTTTTGCACAGTAATAAGGCGTTTTTTAAACAATTCAGTGCGCCAAGAAGTTGGTTTTGCTCCAGAGCCAATTCTATCTGCTCTTCTTAAATCTAAGATATCTTGAAGATTGTCTTTACCTACTTCTTTAATAAAGCGGCGGATGGCTTTATCGGTAATAATTTCCGACACAGAAAATTGATGATGTTTTACCAGTAAAACTAATTTTTCTTTATCTTTATTGGTAAGTTTTAGCCTAGTAGCAATTTGTCTTACCATCTTTTCGCCTACTACTTCATGATTGTAAAAGGTAATTAACCCAGTTTTTTTGTCTTGATGATAAACTTTGGCTTTGCCGATATCATGCAGTAAAGTTGCCAGCCGAGTGATAGGATTGGTAGAAGGACAATGTTTAAGTGACATTATTAAATGAGTACCGACATCATAAATATGGTGGCGATAGGGGCTCTTTTGTGGAATAGAAAAACAAATTTCCAACTCCGGTAGAATATAGTGTAAAAGCTGCAGATTTTTTAAAAAAATAATGCCTTCACTAGGATGAGAGGATGCTAAAATTTTTATTAGTTCATCTCTAATTCTTTCCCAGGAAATACTTTGGATTAAATGAGCATTTTTTTTAATCGCTTGGCGGGTTTTTTCTTCAATTAAAAATCCCAGTTGTGCCGCTAATCGTACCGCCCTAATTAATCGCAAGGCATCTTCAGAAAATCTTTTTTCGGGATTGCCTACAGCGACGATTATCTTTTGTTTTAAATGAATTTTGCCGTTATAGGGATCAATAATTGTTTTTCCGTCATAAGCTAATGCATTAATGGTAAAATCCCGTCTAGCTAAATCTTCTTCAATTGTGTTGGCCCATGCAATTTTGTTAGGGTGACGGAGGTCAAAATACTCAGCCTCTTTGCGAAAAGGAGTGATTTCATAAGTGTTATTTTCCGTCACAACCGTAACTGTCCCATAATCATTATGATAAAAAGCTGTGGGAAAAAGGGCTAAGATTTGTTCAGGAGTAGCATTAGTGGTAAAATCCCAATTATCAGTAGTTTTTTTCAGAAGCAAATTGCGTACTGCTCCTCCGACTAGATAAATTTGATAACCCTGATGGCGGAAAAGATCCATAAAATTAGTGATGTGATTAGGAAGGGTTAACATGAGATTATTATAATATAAATTACCGATTAACGTTTAAAAAGCAAGAAAAAAGAAAGTGAGAATTAGGAATCTGAAGAAAAAATCTTAAATTCTAAGGTTGAAATAAATTTAAATGCTAAAAGTTTTTGATTATAACTTTGGGAAAATTATGAATTATTATTGTCTTAATCCTTTAAGAATATCAAGATTTTTTTTATCTGGACCTTGACCAACAAAACCCGGAGTCTCAATAATAAACGGAAGCAGTTTTAATTGGGGATGATTAATAATGAGGCGGAATTCTTCTTGTCCAATTGTTCCCTGGCCGATATTTTCATGTCGATCTCGGCCTGAGGCAAAGGGATCACGACTATCGTTAAGATGCCAAACCACTAATTTATTTAATCCAATTTTTTGATTAAATTCTTCCAAGAATTTATTTAAGTTATTTTTTGTTCTTAAATCATAGCCGGCGCTAAAAAGATGACAGGTATCAAGGCAGACTTTGAGACGAGAGTGATTTAATTCCTTAATAATATAGGCTATTTCATCTAAGGATTGACCAATTTTTTTAGTACCTGAGTTTTCAATAATAAACCAAGAATTATCTGGTGTTTTTGTTAATACTTCGTTAATATTTTTAATTAAAATGTGGTATTTTTGTTTTCCGGTAAAAGTGAAAAGAGAAGGAGATTCTTTAAATGAACCAAGGTGAATAATACTGCCTTTAATTCCCAAAACAGAGGCAGTAGTTAATTCATTAATTAGCGCTTTTTTTGAAAGATCGCCAACTCTACCAGCATCGGCTAAATTTATAAGATAAGATGCATGATAAAAAATAGGATTAATTTTTAGTTGTTGTTTCAATGTTAAAAATTCTTTGATTTGATTTTGGGTAAGTTTTAGGCCTTGCCAGCTGCGGGGTGAGGAAGAGAAAATTTGTAAACAATTACCTCCAATTTTTTTGATTTGTTTTAGAGCTTGAGAATAACCGCTGCTAATCGAAAGATGGGCGCCCAATTTTTGCATACTCAATTATAACATGTCAAAGATCCTTGTTTTATAAAATAGATTATGATAAAAAATTAACTATAGAGATGTTAATTAATGGATTTAGTTAAGCCTGGAATGACAAATGACACCTAAGTGATAGTGACTTTTAAGCCTAGAATGATAAAATTTTTGCCGCAGAATAAAAATCCTCTTGACATCTGTTAGCAGAGTTGTTATATTATTGCTAAAGTTAGTATTAAAATTATGGAAGATTTAACTCAAAGACAAATTGATATTCTAAAGGCGATTATTAAAGAATATACTGATTCCGGTGAGCCGGTTGGTTCAGAGATTTTGGAGAAAAAATATAAACTGGGTGTTTCACCAGCCACTATTCGTAATGAGATGGTGGATCTAGCTAAGAAAGGTTATCTGAAAAAAAATCATTTTTCCTCAGGTCGGATTCCTTCGGCCAAAGGTTTTCGTTTTTATATTCAAAAATTAATGAGAGAAAAGGATTTATCTACGTTGGATGAAGTTACTTATAAAAATAGTATTTGGGATGAGCGAACTCAGGTACATAAATTATTATCACACGCCACAAAAATTTTATCGCAAAAAACTGGTTTATTGTCTTTAGCAACAACTAATCTTAATGATTTATATTATTCCGGAGTGGCGAATTTATTAAATCAACCGGAATTTTTTGATCTAGATTTATCCCGTACTTTATTTGGACGTTTGGATGAATATCATTTTTGGTCAAGAATCATGGATGAGTTTGAACGGATTCATGAAGAGATAATGTTTTTATTAGGAGAGGAAGATTTTCGTGATCCTGCCTTAGAATCTTGCGCGAGCATCTTTGGTGATTTCGAAGGCAATAAAATTAAGGGAATGATTGGAGTAATCGGTCCGAAGCGGATTGTTTACGAAGAAATTGTTCCTCAGGTAAAATATTTCTCTAGCCTGATAGATCAGATAATGAAAGAACAACAAATGTAACTTGGTCTTGCAGGTAGTAATTAAATATAAATTTAACAGCTTAAATTATATATATGTCTGATACTAATAAATCAAAAAAAGATGCAGAAAAAGGGGTAGAAACAAATTTTCCGCAAAATCAGGAGGTAAAACTAAAATTAGAAATTGAGACATTAAAAAAAGAATTAGAAGATTATAAGAGTAAATATTTAAGAGCTTTAGCCGATTATCAAAATTTAGAAAAAAGAGTGACTCAAGAAAAGGAGGAAGTAAGAAAATATGCCAATAGTCTTTTAATTCTAGATCTATTACCTTTTCTTGATCATCTTGATAAGGCAGAAATTTTTATTCAAGATCCTGGATTGAAAATGATTAAAAATAATTTTTTTAGTTTGCTTAAGCGTTGGGGACTGGAAGAAATCGAGATCTTGAATAAAGATTTTGACCCACTATTAGCAGAAGCAGTAGAGTTAGTTGAAGGTAAAAAAGATAATGTGGTAGCTGAGGTAGTACGTAAAGGCTATCTTTATCAAGGAAAAGTTTTGCGGATAGCGCAAGTTAAGGTTAGCAAAAAAACAATTAAAAATTAATTATTATTTATTTTCTATTAAACATATGGCAAAAATAATTGGTATCGATCTAGGAACAACTAATTCTTGTGTAGCAGTAATGGAAGGGGGAAAGCCCAAGGTAATCCATTCTCAGGAGGGGCGCAATGTTATTCCTTCTGTGGTTGATCCGATTAAAAGAGTGGTTGGCGATGTAGCCAAAAGGCAAATTGTAATTAATTCTAAAAATACTATCTTCTCAATCAAAAGATTAATGGGAAGAAGATATAGTGATGAATCGGTAACTTATGATAAGAAATGGCTACCTTATACTATTAAAAAGGGGCGGGATGATATGGCAGTAGTGGAGATTGAAGGGAAAACTTTTACCCCGCAGGAAATCTCCGCAATGATTTTACAGAAAATTAAGACAGACGCAGAAGCTTATTTAGGGGAGAAAGTTGAAAAAGCAGTAATTACTGTTCCGGCTTATTTTGATGACTCTCAACGTCAAGCCACTAAACAAGCTGGAGAGATTGCGGGTTTACAGGTAGTAAGAATTTTAAATGAGCCTACAGCCGCAGCTTTAGCTTATGGTTTGGATAAAAAAAATACGCATACGATTGCCGTTTATGATTTAGGCGGTGGTACTTTTGATATTACTATCTTAGAATTAGGAGAGGGAGTATTTCAGGTTAAAGCTACTAATGGTGATACACATTTGGGTGGTGATGATTTTGATAAGGTGGTGCTTGATTATTTAGCTGATGAGTTTAAAAAAGATACAGGTATTGATCTCCGCCAGGATCCACAGGCTTTGCAACGGTTAAGAGATGCGGCAGAAAAAGCTAAAATTGAACTTTCTTCTTCAACTGAGACAGAAGTCAATTTGCCCTTTATTACGGTTAAAGATAATCAACCGCAGCATTTGGTAGTAAAATTAAATCGCGCTAAATTAGAGGCTTTGGTGACAAATTTAATTGAGAAAACTCTAGTACCGGTTAAGGCATGCTTAAAGGATGCAGGTTTAAGTGTAGATAAAATTGATGAGGTAGTATTAGTTGGAGGTATGACTAGGATGCCTAAAGTCATTGAAACGGTTAAAAAATTTTTTGGTAAAGAGCCTAATCGATCTGTTAATCCTGATGAAGTAGTTGCGGTAGGGGCAGCGATTCAGGCGGGAGTATTAACTGGTGAAACTAAAGATGTAGTGTTACTTGATGTTACTCCTTTAACATTGGGGGTGGAGACCTTAGGTGGGGTGTTGACGCCTTTGATTCCTCGCAATACGACGGTACCCACATCAAAATCTGAGATTTTTTCCACCGCCGCTGATAATCAAACTCAAGTTGAGGTGCATATTTTGCAAGGGGAACGACCAATGGCGCGTGATAATAAGTCGCTGGGCCGTTTTATTTTGGAAGGAATTCCGCCGGCGCCACGAGGAGTACCGCAAATCGAAGTAACTTTTGATATTGATGCTAATGGTATTTTGACCGTGACTGCCAAAGATAAAGCAACTGGTAAGTCACAAAGTATTAAGATTACCGGTTCTACCGGACTGACTAAAGAAGAGATAGACAAAATGAAAGAAGAAGCAGAAAAACACGCTCAGGAAGATAAGGAAGCAAAAGAAAAGATTGAAGCGAAAAATAAAGCCGACAACATGATTTATGTAGCTGAGAAATCTTTAAAAGAAGTGGGTGATAAAGCACCAAAGGAGGTAAAAGAAGAAGTAGAGGGCAAGATTAAAGAGTTAAAAGAAGTTTTGGAAAAAGCTTCGGTTGCCGAGCTTGAAGAAAAAACAAAAGCTCTATCTGATTCTTTGCAAAAGATAGGTCAGTTGATGTATAACCAACAAAAGAATCAGTCAGAAGTTAACGAAAAAAAGTCAGCTGATCAGAATAATGAAAAGAGTCATGATAAAAAAGTTGAAGAAGGTGAGGTTGTAAATTAATATGAAAGATTTTTATGAGATCTTGGGCGTTTCTAAAAACGCATCTTTAAACGAGATAAAAGCGGCTTATCGTAAACAAGCCTTACAATGGCATCCTGATCGCAATAAATCCAAAGAGGCAACAGAAAAATTCAAGGAGATTAATAAGGCTTATGAGGTCTTATCCGATCCCCAAAAAAGACAACTGTATGATCAATATGGTCATGCCGCTTTTGATCGTGGCAGTGGTTTTGGTGCTGGTACTGGTCCTTTTACTTATACCTACACAACCTCAGGTAGTAGTGCTCCTTTTGTTGATTTTGATTTTGAGAGTGGTTTTGATCCGTTTGATATTTTTGAACAGTTTTTTGGCACCAGCTCTCCTTTTTCCAGAAGAACAGAAAGAGTTAAAAGACGAGATCTTTATGAGATGACACTTACTTTTGAGGAGGCAGTTTCTGGGGTGGAGAAAGAAACAGTCGTTAAAGGACAGAAAAAAAAAATCAAAATTCCTGCCGGAGTTGATAATGGTACACGTATTAGATTCTCGGATTTTGATTTATTAATTAGGGTAAAATCTCATCCTTTTTTTAAACGGGAGAATCAAGATATTTATTTGGAAAAAGAAATTTCTTATCCTTTAGCGGTATTAGGAGGAGTAATTCAGGTTCCTACCCTTAAAGGTGAGGTACAATTGCGGGTTCGTCCAGGCACTAACTCAGGCACAATTGTGCGTTTAAGAGGTGAGGGTATTCCCTATCCGCATTCTAGTAGAAGAGGAGATTTTTATGTAATTTATAAAATAGCAGTACCGCAAAAAGTTAGCGCTAAAGCAAAAAAAATATTAGAGGAATTAAAGACAGAATTAAGTTGATTTTTTCTTCATGAAAATTAAAACTCAGATAGAAAATCTTTCTTTTTATTATCAATATCTTAAAGTACTAAAATTCGTGCGAGAATTTTTTGAAGAAAAAGGATATTTAGAGATTGATTTACCGCTTTTATCTCCAGCTCTAATTCCCGAAGCCTATTTAGAGGTATTTCAGACTCAATATTTTGATCAAACAAAAAAAGAAAATCTATATCTAATTCCTTCACCAGAGTTATTTTTAAAAAGATTGTTAGTGTGGGGAGTTGGTGATTGTTATTTTTTAGGTAAAGCTTTTCGCAATAGTGATCCGCCTACCACTCGGCATAATTTTGAATTTACTATTTTAGAATTTTATAAAAAAGGAGTTAATTATTTAGAGTTGGCGGATGAGGTTTTAAATTTATTGCAGACAATTACTTATAAATTAAACGGTACTTTAGAGATAGTATATCAAGGAAAAAAATATTCATTTTCCCGCTGGGAAAAACTAACTGTGGAGGAAGCTTTTGCTCGTTATGCGAACATTAATAAGGAGGAATTCTTTTCACAAACACTTTTTTTAAAAAAAGCTCAACGCAAGGGTTATTCCACTGCTAATTTTTCCTATGCTGAGATTTTTTCTCAGATCTATGTTCAGGAAGTTGAACCGCATTTGGGCACTAATTATTATCCTACTTTAATTTATGACTATCCGCCGGAATTTGCCGCTTTGGCAAAATTAAATTCTGATGGTAAAACCGCTCAACGCTTTGAGTTCTATTTAGCCGGTGTAGAATTAGGAGATTGTTATACAGAGCTAACTGATCCACAAGAACAGAGGAAGAGATTTACAGTTGAGAGTACAAAAAGAAAAAAAGATGGTAAAATAAAACATCCGGTTGATTTGGATTATCTAAAAGCGTTACAAACAGGCTTATCGCACTGTTCAGGTATAGCCATCGGTTTTGATAGGCTGGGAATGATTTTTGCCGATGTTAGATCAATTCAGGATTTAAAGTTAATTGTTATTGATTTTTAATCTAAATATTATGTATACCAAAGCCGGTAACCTTAAAAAAGGCGAGTTTATTTTTTATCAGGGGGAAATTTGGCAGGTGCAAAAGGCAGAATTTTATTCACCTGGCAAAGGATCAGCCTTGATGAAAACACGACTGAAAAATATTATTTCTACTAAAAATATCGATTATACTTATAAATCTAATGAAGATGTGCAATTGGTAGAGGTAGAGAGTGTGGAGATGCAGTATCTTTATCAGGATAATGATAATCTCCATTTTATGGATGAAAGAAACTATAACCAATATTCTTTGCCTTTGGCGATTGTGGGGGAGGTGGCGAAATATTTTAAGGAAGGAAATAAATATTATGTTTATTTACATGATGAAAAGCCTATTAATGTTAAACCTCCTTTAAGTGTTAAATTTAAGATAGTTCAGACTGAAGAGGCAGCTAAAGGAGATACGGTTACTAATGCCCGTAAACCAGCCATACTAGAAAATGGAGTGACAGTAATGGTACCGTTATTTGTTAAAGTAGGGGATTTAATTACTATTAATCCAGAAACAGGACAATATGTTGAGAGAGTAAAAGAATAATCTTAAATTTAAATATAATTATGGCGTTTTCTGTAGGAGAACTACTTAAGCAAGAACGCATTAGACAAAATTTACCTTTGGCGGAGATAGAGAAGAAAACCCGAATTAGGGTGAAATTACTTCAGGCAATAGAAGACAACAATTGGCAGGTTTTTTCTTCAAAGATTTATATTATTGGCGTGATTAAAAATTATGCCAAAATTCTTAATTTAGATGAAAAAAAGATGTTGGCCTTTTTTCGGCGAGATTTTGCAAAAAAAGAAGATTTTAGGTTTAGGAAAAAAATTGCTAATAAATTTTTTCAATCAGAATCTAAAACTTTTTCAATTTTGGGGGTAATACTGATTGTTTTATTATTTTCTTTATATTTTTTATATCAATTAAAGCTATATTTTACTCCTCCTTCAGTTGTTTTTATCTCACCCACT
>CAZYRU010000029.1:0-10169 GCA_964649995.1 uncultured Gammaproteobacteria bacterium | reverse complement strand
TTATCTTCTATTTGTTTTATTACTTTTTGCGCTGGTAAAAAAAACCCGGCAGGAAATTAAAAGTTTTTATCTTGCAACTCTAGCCCTGTGGTTAACTACACCAATCTTTTTTGCCTTTTATGGAAAACGACCTTCTGAATATTATTATGTTTTTCTTTATCCTTTTATTTTAATCACGCTTAGTAATTATCTTGTTATGCTTAAAAATACAAAACTAAGAATCAATGGAATAGTGGTGGTAATTATTTTCTTAACTATTAGTAATCTACCTTTACTAATTAATAATCTTAAAGATAGTGGGTATAGTTTAGCTAATAAAGAAAAAATTATTCAAAAAATCCGCACTGAAACCTGTGCTAATCAAATCAGCCTCAGCTACAATGTCCCACTGGGTCGAGATAATGGTTTTAAATATTTACTTGAATACTACGGCTTAAATGACCAAGGAGGAAAAAAATTTATCATTATAATTCCGGCAGATGAAAAAAACAGTAAATTTCGGGCCGGGGCCATTGGTTTAAATTGGGAATAATTCTTATGCATAATCTTACTATTATTATCTGGGCTTATAACCAAGAAGATAAAATTGCCGATTGTCTGCAATCAGCCCAGCTTTTAACCAAAAACATCATTATTATTGATTTAGAAAGCACTGATAAAACAGCTCTCATTGCCAAAAAAATGGGAGCGGTAGTTATTACTCATTCTAACTATCAATTTGTCGAACCAGTACGCAATTTTGGTATTGCTCAGGCAAAAACCGAATGGATTTTTATTTTAGATGCGGATGAAAGAATCACTCCGGAACTGGCAGAAGAAACGAAAAACCAGCTTACTACCCCTGATATACCAGCCACTTATTTTTATCTGCCCCGTAAAAATATTTTTCACCAACAACAATGGCTCAAGCATGGCGGGTGGTGGCCTGATTATCAAATTAGAATTATTAATAAAAATTACTTTATTAACTGGCCAGAAATTATCCATTCTTGCCCCCAAATAAAAGGAACGCCCGGCTATTTTAAAAACCCACTATTACATTTATCCCACCAGAATCTAGAAAAAATGGTCAATACTACTTTAATTTTTGAAAATCAAGAAGCAGAGTTACTTTTTCAAGCCCAAAAACCTGTCACCACTGGCACTTTTTTCCGTAAATTCAATGGCGAACTCTTTCGTAGGCTGATTAAAGGTGGCGGTTTTTTGGATGGAAGTATTGGTATAATTGAAGGTATTTATCAGGCTTTTTCTAAAACTATTACTTATCTGTTTTTATATGAAAAGAAAAACTGCCGCAGTTTATGACCCTTATCTTGATACACTAGGAGGCGGTGAAAAACATCTTCTTTCTATTGTAAAACTACTAGAAAAACAAGATTATGCTGTTAAAATATTTTGGGATCAAGATCTTACTGAGGTGATTAAAAATAGACTTAATCTTGAATTTACCAACCTACAGTTTTATCCTAATATTTTTCGTCAACGCTCCTGGTTAAAAAAGATTCTTTGGCTAAAACAGATTGATTATTTCTTTTACATTAGTGATGGCAGTTATTTTTTTTCTCCTGCCAAAAAAAACTTTATCTTCGCTATGGTTCCTTCTTACCATCTTTATCCTCATAATTTTATAAATAAATTAAAAACATTTAATTATCGGTTCATTAGTAATTCTCAATTTACTTACCATTGGCTTAAACAATGGGGAATAGAAAGTAAGGTAATTTATCCTGTAATCGATCCGATTTTTTTAAACACCCCCAATAGAGTTAAAAAGGAAAAAATTATTCTCTCAGTAGGCCGATTTTTTCCTCAACTACACTCTAAACAGCAAACTGCGATAATTACGGCTTTTAATTTTTTAATTAAAAATAACCCACAGTTTTCCGATTGGAAACTTATTTTAGTGGGAGGTTTAAAAACAGAAGATAGTAATTATCTTAAACAATTAAAAAAACAAACCGCTAATAATAGGCAAATTATTTTTGCTCCAAATCTATCATTTTCTCAATTATTTGAATACTATCAAAAAGCCACTTTATTTTGGCACTTTACCGGTTATCAAATAGATGAAAATCAACATCCAGAAATGGTTGAACATTTAGGCATTGCGCCTTTGGAAGCGATGGCACAAGGTGCAATTGTGTTTTGTGTTAATACTGGTGGTCCTAAGGAAATTATTCAAACTGGGAAAACCGGTTTCCTTTTTGGTAATCAAACCGAACTTATTGCTCAAACTAAAAAAATTATTAATGACCCAACAAAACAGCAATTAATAATTAAGCAGGCTAAAAACTTTGTTCAAAATAATTTTGGCACAACCGCCTTTAAAAAAAGCGTGTTTGCCAATATTATTAACGCTTGAACTCTTGATATTTTTATGAATAGCCAAATTACCACCATTATTCCCGTTTACAAAAATATAACTTTACTGTTAAAAAACCTTCAGTTAAATTATCAATTTTTAAAACAAACTGAAATTATTATTATTAATGACGATCCTACTAACTCAATCAGGCCCTATTTAAAAAGATACTCTGACATTATTCTCCTGGAAAATACCAATAATCTAGGCTTTGGCCCGACTATTAATCAAGCTGTTTCTTTTGCTCAAGGAAGCTATCTTTTATTATTAAACACTGATGTGATTCTACGCCAAATTAATTTAACCAAAGTGTTACAATTTTTTACTCAATGTCCTCAACTGTTTGCAGTTAGTTTTTGCCAAAAAGAAAAAAATGGTCAAATAGCGGGAAAAAATAAGATTTTTTGGCACAAAGGCCTAATCCAACATCAACGCGCTAATGATTTTACCGCCGGAATAACCGCGTGGGCAGAAGGAGGAGCAGGAATATTTAGCAAAGAAATTTTTCTGCAACTGAAAGGATTTGATCCGTTATATTCACCTTTTTATTGGGAGGATATCGATCTTTGTTATCGGGCTTGGAAAATGGGATATCAAATTATTTTTGACCCTCAAACTCAAGTCGACCATCAGCATGAAGCAACTATTGGCAAATACTTTTCACAAAAAATAAAAACTATTGCTCTCAGAAATCAATTTATTTTTATTTGGAAAAATATTACGGATCCTGTTTTAATCAAAGACCATCAAAAAAACTTCCCGAAAATCATGCTGGTACTTATGAAACACGAAGGGTTAACCGCAATAAAAAGTTTGGCGCAAGCTATATTATTGTTACCGCAGATTTTAGCTAAACGTCAAAGCCAAAAAAAAGATTACCAAAAAACCGATCAAGCAATATTACAATTATTTAACGAAAAATAAAACTATGTTTCCCCAACAATTTCTAACTAAAATAATCTTAATTTTTATTATGAGCTCAGCATTGTTTTTTAATCGCTATCAACAAGACTACTCTCCTCCAGGCTTTAATGCTGACGAAGCTGCTTTTGGCTATAATGCCTACTCTATTTCACAAACCGGTAAAGATGAATATGGAAAATTTTTACCTTTACGCTTAAAGTCCTTTGGCGATTATAAATTGCCTTTGTTGACTTATCTATCTGTACCAATCATTAAAATTTTTGGCTTATCCCAAACTACTACTCGCCTTCCTAATACTTTACTGGCGGTTTTATTTCCATTATTGATTTTTTTACTTACTCAAGAACTTTTTTCCCAAACTCCAATCAGTCTCTTGGCTAGTTTTTTTACCGCTACCTCATTAGGCTTAAACATTGTTGGCCGCCATACTCATGAAGCATATTTAGCTAGTTTTTTAACCGCTTGGTTATTATTAACTTTTCTTAAGTTAATAAAAAAAACCACCCTAAAAGCTCAAATCAATTTTTTTTTAATTCTCATATTAGCCCTGTTTGCCTATCATCCTAATCGAATTTTTGCCGGAGTATTTTTTTTATTAACCAGTATTTATGTTTTTAAAAAAAAGCTCCCTCTTAGTTTTTTATTTATTTTTAGCTTAATATTAAGCGGATTTTTAATCACAGACATTATTTATACACCAGCACGAGTTAATAATCTTCTTTTTTTTAAAGATCCGGGTTTTTTAATGAGGATTAATGAACTAAAAGGTGAAGGTCATGCCTTTTTCTATAACAAACTCACTGTGGCGATTAAGGAGCTAATTGATGATTATCTTACTTATTTTTCACCTCAATTCTTAGTTATAAATTCTTTAAATAATAATATTAACTATCGCTTTGGTTTTCCTGGCATGGGCTATTTGAATTTGGTTGAATATCTGGGAGTATTGTTGGGAGGATATTATTTATTTAAAAAACAAGAAAAAAAACGCTGGTTGCTGCTTATTTTTCTTCTCACCGCTCCTTTGGCCGCTATTTTAGCTTGGCAAAAATCTTCTTTAACGCGTTCATTTTTTATTTTTATTCCTTTATTGATAATTGCTGCCTATGGCCTAATTAATTTAGGAAAAGATTTAAAAAAATCCTCTTTTTCTTCTGCTCTTATTATTATGTTCCTGATTGGACTTTATCTTTTCTTTTTTGTCTATAATTGGACATTTTATTTTTTTCATTATCCGCAAAGAGCGCTAGTGATTAATGCTTGGCAAGCAGGTTATCAACATTTAGCCGAATATATTAAAAAAAATTATTCCCGTTATGATCATTTTTACATTACTAAAGATAATGGTATGCCTTATATTTTTTTACTTTTCTATCTACAATATCCGCCGGAAAAATATCAACAACAAGCCCACTTAAGTACTCCTGACCAATATGGTTTTGGTCAAGTAGAAGGTTTTGATAAGTTTATTTTTCATTTTGTTAATCAACCTAGCAGGTTAAAAAACAGTGTTTTAATTGGTTCACCAGCTGATTTTGCCGGTATTACAGAAAACATAGATCATAATAAAATTATTACGATTAAAAAAGCCAATCAAGTAGTGTTTATGATCTATCCAACTAATTAATAAAATAAAGTCATAACAATATTATAGAAAGCATGAATTAAAATTGGCAGAAACAAACTTTTTCTCTCTAAAAAAACAAAGGAATTAATTAAACTCAAAAGCAAATCTGTTGTCATAAAGATTAATAAGGTACTGCCAAACATTTTCGGATTAGTAAAAAGAATGGGTACATGCAAAAAGAAAAAAAGAATACTGGCAAAAAACGAAGCGGACAAAATATTATGCGACTCATCATAAAGTCTTTTTAAGACAAATCCGCGCGAAAGAATCTCTTCACTAAAGCCGGTAGCCAAAGCTAAAAAAATTACTCCTAACACCGTATCCCAGGAAGCATCTTTTAAAGAAAAAATCAATTTATTGAATTTAAAATAATTGGCTAAAATAGCGCTGGCAGCAAATATTATGCCAATACCTAATCCTAACAAAATATCCTGCCAAATCTTTTTTGATTTTAAATAAACCGCCGCGGCAAAAGATCGATTCTCTTTTTTAACGATAAACCACCACACCGGTAAAACAAAAACCAACGGTTTAGCGATTAATTCATCAAACCATTCCGGCAAATGAAAATTAGCTCTATAGATTGCCCACACAATTAAAATCATTGCCCAAAGATTAAGTGTCTTTTGGGTACGGGATATAGGTTGTTTCATTATTTAAAAAATAATAAACCTTTTTTTGGCTTAAATCAAGCCCTAGTAGGTTGTTCATGAAAAATTGTAAAAAATAATTGTGGCATTAAAAACTACTCTTTATTATTTCCAAAAATTATTTGTTATTCTAGGCATTCTTTATCCCCCCCGAATCAAACAAGAATGTAAGATGTTTTTTATACTATAGATCAAAAGAAGATTAAAACAAAAGAAACATTAATTTTTTTATTATTCTCAATTCTATGGTATCGCACTAACATATCTGTCATTCTGTACAATCTCTTTATTCTTTCTTTATTCTTATTAATAAGCGTTATATAAGAACTTATAAATCTTCCACTAATTCATAAATCTTAATCCTCATACAACGGCAGAGTTTATAGAGCGTTTTAACGGTAGGAT
Source organism: uncultured Gammaproteobacteria bacterium (assembly GCA_964649995.1). Classification (GTDB taxonomy): domain Bacteria; phylum Patescibacteriota; class Microgenomatia; order UBA1406; family GWC2-37-13; genus CAZYRU01. Next base: position 4,201 of record CAZYRU010000029.1, on the reverse strand, counting down.
TACCCTTACCCCGTTCCAAACGCGCAAGATAAGTTCGATCAATATGGGATAATAACGCTAATCCCTCTTGGGAAAGATTACGGCTTTTTCTGATCTCAATAATTTTCTGACCTAATCTTTTGTAAAAAAAATTTCCCCTCATGCTGGGGAAAATAGTAATTTATTTAATAAATAAAATCTATAAACTAGATAGCACAAAATTAAGATTTAGGCAAATTTTAAAAAGCTCTCTTATTTTTTGTTAATAAAACTCATTCTAAAAAATCCTTAAGTTTTCTTGCTCGTGTTGGGTGTTTTAATTTACGGATTGCCTTCGCCTCAATCTGACGTATTCTTTCACGGGTTACCTTAAACTCTCTACCTACCTCTTCTAAAGTCTTAGGCTTTCCATCCTCAAGACCAAAACGCATTACTAACACTTTTTTTTCTCGGGGCGAGAGCGTTTCTAAAACTTTATTTAAAGCATCCTTAAGTAATTCGCGGGAAACTTTATCATAAAGCGAGGGTTGATTTTGATCGGCAACAAATTGTTCTAAAGTTGCCTCCTTATCATCACCGACCGGAGTAGATAAGGACTTTGGCTGTTGAGAAATTTTCATCAGATTTTCTACTTCTTCAACCGTCATCTGCATTTCCTTTGCTACTTCTTTAATACTTGGCTCTCGTCCTAACTTTTGCGTTAACCGCCTTTGCGTTTTATAATAACGATTAATATGATCAACCATATGTACCGGAATACGGATTGTGCGTGATTGATCAGCAATTGCCCGCGTAATTGCCTGTCTAATCCACCAGGTAGCATAAGTAGAAAATTTATAACCACGGCGCCAATCATATTTTTCGACTCCTCTGATTAATCCCCGATTTCCCTCCTGAATCAGGTCTAAAAAAGATAATCGTCTACCTAAATATTTTTTGGCGATCGATACCACTAAGCGCAGATTTGATTTAATTAAAATATTCTTGGCCTCCTCACTACCTTTTTCATATTTTTTGGCTAACGCTACTTCTTGATCAAAAGTTAAAAGAGGCGTTTTACCAATTTCCTTAAGATACATCTTAATAGGATCAAGCGACTCGCCATGTTTAAGAACTACCAACTGCTCCAACTCTTTTTCCATCTCTTCTAATGATTTTTTAGCTTCATTCTCTTCCCGACTAGAAACTGTCTCAAAAATATCAATCCCTTTTTTTAAGGCTTCATTAAAAAAATCATCAATCTCATCAATATGTTTTTCCGGTTGGGCATAAACAAGCAGGATGTCATCTTGAATTAAAAATCCATCATTCTCTCCCTGGCGTAATAACTCTTTTAAACTTTTGGGTAGCTTATGTTTTGTCATAGTGAAATTTTACAGCTCAGCTAGTGTTTTTTCCACTCGATTTAATGCCTGATTTAAGTGTTGAATTTTTTGTTTTGTCTCTTCGTTATCACCATTTTCTTGAGATAAAATTGCTTTTAACTGACGTTTCAAACTATTGGCCTTCAATTCATAAGCTAATCTGTCTAAACGACCATCATGCTGTTGATAATGGGTAGCAAAAAGATAAACTTCATCAAAAACAGACTTGAGTTCAGCTGGAAGCAAAGCAACAAATTCATCAATCTGATAAACCGAATGGGAAGATTGATAATCTTTTAAAAACTGATATAGTTTTCGGTGGGATAGAATCCATAAATCCTCTTCGTCAATAATTTGACTAAAATGCTTAAAAAGAGTAAAAGGATCATTTGACTGAAAAATAGCGCTTAAACAGTATTTTTCAATCATCAGTTCCCGTTTCTCAAGTTGTTTCTTAACTATAGTTTGTTTTAAAATTAAAGGCGCTGTTTTTTTGACAGCTTTTTTCCTCAGTAAACTCTCCAGACTGTTTTCTGTTACATCCAATAAAACAGCTAGTTTTTTAATATAGTGAGATTTAACAATAGGATTACGAATTTTTTGTAAAAACTCTACTAATTCATTAGCAATTTGCTTTTTAGCATAAGAACTATTCTCAGAATATTTTTTAAACGTTAAATTAATTAAAAAATCATAAACCGGCAAGGTATGTTTAAGAACTTTTTTAAAATTAAGCGGATCCTTGTGAACTGCCTCATCTGGATCCTTAGCATCAGTAAAAGTAACAATATTCAAATCAAGATCTAACAACTCTGCTTCAGCTATTCCTCTTTTCATTGCCTCCAGTCCTGCCTCATCCGAATCTAAAGCCAAAACTATTCGCCGACAATATCTTTTTAAAAGCTGCAACTGTTCATATGTTAATGCTGCACCCTTAATCGCCACAATATTCTCAATACCATACTGATACGGTGAGATTACATCAAACTCACCCTCCACTACATACGCTAAATTTTGTTTGCGAATGGCTTCTTTAGCTAAATGAAGACCATAAATCAATTCTCGTTTATGATAAAGATAGGTTTCAGGAGTATTAATATATTTAGCACTTTTTTCTTGAGGGTTAAGACTGCGACCGGAAAATCCCACTATTAGACCTTGACTATCTGCTAAAGGAAACATCAATCGCCCCCGAAATCGATCATAATAATGGCCACGGTCATTTTTAACCAATAATCCAGCATCATTAATTTCTACCGGATTAAAACCTTTTTTTTGTAAAAAAGATAAGAGCGAATTCCAAGAATTAGGAGCATATCCTAGTTGAAATTTTTCCACAATTTTCAAATTGACTCCACGTTTTTTTAAATAATTAAGAGCTTCTTCGCCCAAACGACTGTTGTGAAGAAGATAACGATAATAACTAGCGGCAAGATGATTGATCTTTAATAATTGTTCTTTTTTTTGCCAAACTTTGTCTGTGAATTCTAGATGTTTTAATTTTACTCCCGCTTTATCAGCTAATTTTTTAAGGGCTTCAGAAAAAGTCAAACCATCCCATTTCATTAAAAAAGTAATCACATCGCCCCCTTCTTGACACGCCCCAAAACACCGCCAAATTTGCCGATCGGGAGAAACAATAAAAGAAGGAGTTTTTTCTTGATGAAAAGGACAAATCGCCTTAAAATTACGCCCCACCTTTTTTAGGCTAACTAATGAACCTATTACCTCAACAATATCAACCTTTTTTTTTATTTCCTCAATTTGATTTTCCATTTATCACTGCTATTTTATACTTCTTGCTTATGATTGTAAACTAAAGTTCTTTATTTAATACCATTGTTTTTTTTATTTTCTTTTACTATTATAAAATTAAAATGCTTTATCTAGCTTTAGATACCAAACAGGTTAAAATTCTCTCTTTAAAAAAATCGCTGATGAATCAATATCATTCTTCTTTTTTCAGCAAATACTATCAAACAGAACTGCTTAAAAACGGGGAAATAGAGAACTTAGATTTTTTAGCTTCAGCCATTAAAGAGGTTTTAATTAATTTGCCTCAAGACCACAGTAAAGACAAAGAAACAATTCTTATTCTACCACAGGAAAGTTTTCTTTTTTTTCGCTGTGAATTACCAAAAGAAATTGCCGCCTCAGCCATTGGGTCTTTTATTAAAGATAAAGCCAAAACTGATCTTAAAATTACCCTCGAAGATTATGTCTTTAATTATACTCTGTTCTACCATCAAGCTAAAAATTATCTAAGTTTTTTTGCGCTAAATAAAAAACTACTTTTAAGCTACAAAAATGCCCTCGAGTTAATTGATTTAAAAATTATTAATATTATTCCTGAAACTTTAGCATATTATAAATTATTTGAAAAAACTCTTAGACTAGATAAACAAGAAATTATCAGTTATGTAATTTATGAAAAAGAGCGTTTAAAAGCTTATTTTTATGATTCATTCGGATTAATTGATAACCAATGTTATCTCCGCGATCTTGATGAAAAAACCGATATTCAAGTAATTCTTAAAGAAAAAGGGACGGAATACCTTCAACAAGGCAAGAAAATTAATCGCTTAATTCTCTCCGGTGTAGCCGCTACTGATATCAGACAAGACACTTTTACCAAAGCGGTCGGAATTTGGACCAATCCTTTAAAAAGAATTATTCCTAATTTTTATCAAGACTATTTAAAAATGCTTATTACCGCAAATCAAGTATTGCCAATTTTAGATGCAGATGTTTGTTTAGGAGCCTTTATCTTTAGCAAAGAAAATAAACATTTCAGCTTGATAAAAAAAAGTTTGTTAACTAATAAAACTAAATTTAAAATTCCTCTGCAAAAAAAAGAA
>CAZYRU010000028.1:0-10187 GCA_964649995.1 uncultured Gammaproteobacteria bacterium | reverse complement strand
GGTTTTTCAACATATTTTTATTTTTATCTTAAGCGTAAAAATTTACTATTTGTAAATCCACTTTTTATTTAAATTAAAGCTTGTTTTTTATTATTTAGTTTGTTGCTACACTCTTAATCTTTATATTCTTAATATATTCTTAATATTCTTATTTTTGTGGATAATCACTAACTCTCAAGGCTAAAAATAAACATTTGGATTGTTTTATCAATTTAAATTGGCTAATGATAGCAGAAACAAAAATGGAATACTTTAGCCTTGAAATTGAATATTTAGATTGTTAAATAGGGCTGAAATTGAATAGTTTTTTGATGTAAATAAGACAATTTACTAATAAAAATAGCCTCAACTTATAAAATTTGGAGCATTAAAACAATCTAAAATTATGCAATCTTCAATCATGTCCACTGGAGTGGAGAAAGGAAATCTAGAGTTGTCTGTTTAAACCAGTTAAATTAAATAAATAAATACCAATAATAAAATAATTAATTCAACCGATTTGTCTTAAAGGGTAAGAGAGGTTACTCTCTTATTAAAAGCCTTTGCTTTAAAATTAGAGGGTGAAAAAAGGATTAGCGCTAGTTTGATAGAGTAAACTTCTAAATAACGTCGTAAATTATATCTTTTACGACATCACCCTAACTCTGTAAGAAGAGGAGTTAGGTTTAGCGTTAATAATTTATTTTTTTAGTTTTTTTTATTTTTTCTATTAATTATTTTTTTTATTTTTGAAAAATAAACAGTTTTCTCCTCTAATACGGCTAACCCTGATTTTTTCATACTATAAGATAATTTTCTCCACTCCTCTATTAATATAAATACTGTTGTGACAATCTAAATACTCCACTACTCTGTCTTTTTTAGGTAGAGAAGATAGGTATTTTAGTGTATAATAGAAACGAAGATTATTTTTCCTGCGTTTTTGCTTCGGATCAGAATCCGACCGCAATATTCGCGCAATTATTGGAAGATTATCAAAATAAAAATGAATAATATTTTAGAGGTAAAAAATTTGACTAAGGTATTTACCAAAAACAAAACTAATTTTGTGGCAGTTGATAAGATTTCTTTTGCTTTAAAAGAAGGTGAGATTTTAGGAATTTTAGGGCCAAATGGTGCAGGTAAAACCACCACAATTCAGATGTTGCTTGGGGTGTTACATCCTACCTCAGGCCAGATTTTATATTTTGGCAAGGATTTTACCCAATATCGGGAGGAGATTTTAGAAAAGGTTAATTTTTCCTCTGCATACACCAATCTTCCTTGGAATTTGACAGTTAGGGAAAATCTTCAGTATTTGAGTTATCTTTATACGATTTCTAATCGTCAACAGCGGATTAAGAGAATTATAGATCTTTTTCGCATAGAGCCTTTGCTTAATCAACCAATTGAGGAGTTATCTGCCGGACAGTTGAGTCGGGTAAATATTGCGAAAGCTTTTTTGAATTTTCCTAAAATACTATTACTGGATGAGCCAACCGCTTCTCTTGATCCTGAGGTAGCCAGATATATTCGTGATTTTCTTTTACATGAGCAGGAAAAATTTAAGACTTCAATTATTCTTACTTCTCATAATATGGCCGAGGTGGAGGAAGTTTGTGATCGGGTGATTTTTATTAATTACGGCAAAATTATAGCTGATGATACACCTGAGAATTTGGCGCGGTCACTGCAAGTTTGTCATATTAATTTTTTAATTCGTGATGGGCTTAAAAGAATGCAGGAGTATGCGATGGAAAAAAAATTAAATTATAATTTAGATGGTCGTTATATTACGATTGATATTAAAGAAACAGAGATTGGTCATTTTTTGCTTGATATTGCCAAAAAAAGCATTGTTTTTGATGAGATCTCAATTGCCAAACCTACACTGGAGGATTATTTTTTAGAAAAAGTTTATCGCCCCTTATGAAGATCAATAGGATTTACGCGATTGTTTTACGTTTTTTATATCTTTTTCGGCACAATATTGATCGTTGGAGTGATACTTTTTACTGGCCGGTAATAGATCTCTTGTTATGGGGTCTGACTGGTCTTTATCTTAAAAATGCCGGCGGTCAACAAAATCAGATAGATTTAATTGCGATGATTCTATCGGGAATTCTGTTGTGGTTAATAGTGTGGCGAGGTCAACATGAAATAGCAGTTAATCTTTTGGAAGATCTCTGGAATAAGAATTTAATTAATATTTTTGCTTCACCTCTCACTTTTAATGAATGGATTTGCGCCTTTTTGTTAATCAGTTTTTTGAAGTCTTTAATGAGTTTGGTTTTTGCTTCAGGGGTGGCTTTCTTGCTTTATCATTTTAATCTGTTAAGTTTTGGTGTTTATTTGTTGCCTTTTTATTTAATTTTAATTATGTTTGGTTGGGCGGTAGGATTTTTTGTGTCAGGGGTAATTTTGCGGTATGGCACCAAAATTCAAGCTCTTGCTTGGACAGCGATTATGGTATTGTCGCCTTTTTCTGCTATTTATTATCCTTTATCGATTCTACCTTCCTGGGCGCAGACAGTAGCGGTATTTGTACCGACAAGTTATGTTTTTGAAGGTGGGCGCAGATTAATTGCTGGTCAACAAATTAGCGTAATTTATTTTATTTGGCCGCTAGTGCTTAATCTTATCTATTTTTTAATGGCTCTTTTCTGGATTAGGCGGAGTTTTAAGATTATTCTTGATCAAAAAGGTTTAGTTAAAATCTTTTAAAAATTAAGAATAAAATTTACAATGCTTCAAGCAGGATAAAGGAAAGTTGCCTCTTGACATTTATTTTTTTTTAATGCATATTTAAATTTAAATAGTTATTCATAATTTCATATTATTTTTTTATTATGCGTAAAACTAAGTTGAGTTACAACTTAAAAAAATTATTAATAATAATATTGTTTAGTTTTTTAGGTATTAATTCTGCTTTCGCTCAAACCCCAACTAAGGCTGATTTAGTTCAGGCCTCTCAAACTTGGAAGTGTTTACGCGGTAATATACCAACCTATACTTTTACTACCGGTTCTACTCCCTCTATCTCTCAGCCGGTTCATGGAGAAGGCTTTCCCAATGGTAAAGAGGTTTATTTAGTTGCCTGTGCCCCTAATTCACAAGGAGGGATGTGTACTAGTGGTGATGTTAAGGTAGATGAGCATTTGTTTAAGACTAATAATACCACTAAAATACCAGTCAAATTCAAAGAAGGACCAACCCATACTTCTTCTTATGGTAAGGTTGATGCTACCGCGATCATTTCCGGTACCCAAAGTGGCTCAGGCCGCTATGTATTTTATGGTATTGTTGAGAATATAGAAAAAATGATTGTTAGTGGTGATGAAAAATCTCAACAACAAGAAACGATAATTAATTTTGAGGATACGGAGGAAAATTGCGTTAGTATTTCCTGGGCAAATGTTAATCCGCCACCTGCGTCTACAAATAATCCTCAGCCAACAGGGCGAAACAGAGGTGATCCCTTTGGTATTGTTTTTGATTCCCGATCCCTCGAACCAATAAAAGGAGCAGTAGTAACAATTTATGACAGTAATAAAAAACCGTTACAGCTTTTGGGTCTTACTAATCCTCAGACCACCAAAGAAGATGGATTATTTAATTTTCTAGTACCTGAGGGAACATATTATTTGAATGTTAATCCTCCTGCTGGTTATACTTTTTCTGCTAATCCCAATCTTCATCCCAATGCAGAGTTAGTTTATCTTTCCAATAACGGGAAAAGTACGATCTATAAACCGAATGAACCAATTGATGAGCGTATTGATACTGCGGAGGAAAGAAAACAAGGCTTTGCTAATCCTGAACGTCGCGATATTCCTCTTGATCCCGGTAATAATACCCCTGTTAATAATCAACCTGTATCGATTAATTATCTTACTCAGCGGATTGGTCAAAATACTCAGGTTTCAGGTAAGGTGTCTCTTCCCTATACTCTAGTTAAAGCGGTACAGGGTAGTAAGGTTGTAGCCGAGACTTATGCTAATCAAAATGGTTTTTATCAGCTTAAAATTGTCAACAGCGATCTAGTGGCTGATGAAAAGATTAACTTAGTGCTGGAGAAAACTTCCTTAACTAGTGATAATCTGAGGCAGTTAATAGAAAAAATTGGGACAGATTCTTTAAGTAAATTATGGCAAAGAGTTTTATCTTATCTAATAGCTAAAGTGCAAGGAGTGATTAATTATGGTATAGTTAATGCCCAAACTGCTACCACTATTGCTATTGATCCGATTCTTTCTCATATTGAAGGTTATGCTTATGACTCATCAGGTAAAATAGTACCTAATGCTACAGTCAACATCATATTACAAAATTCAAAACAGCCAATTTATTCCACTAGAGCTAATCATAGTGGTTATTTTAAAGTTGCTTCCAAGTATCTCCCCCCTATCCCCTATTCTATTGAGATAGTATCTCCGACTGGATTAAAAACTACTAAGACTACTACCAGTTTTGCTAAGGAAAATAAAGAGTATTTAACCAAAAATAATATTCAACTGACTACCAATGACAAGACAGTGGCAACTAAAACAAATAATAACACTACCGGTGTTAAACCAACAGCTCCAGTCTCAGGCAAGACACAGAATCTTACCACGAGTAATAATGCCGTCAATTCTTTATCTAATACCGCCAACACCACCAATACCACCAACAACCCGCAGGTATTAGACAAACAACAAAGTATGACTGTTATTTACTTTGTTGTGATCTTGGTATTGATCTTAGTGTTAGTGGGTGTAGGAGTATGGTTTTTCTTAAATAGGAAGAAAGAAGAGGTATTGCCATCACAATAATTATTCTCTTATCATCCACACCTATATTATATTAATAGGTCTTTTATTCAATTAAAAAAAGATCAAGGGTTTGACCGGAGAAGATTTTTTTGATCCCTGATTCTTTTTCTAAAAAGAGGTAATCTTGCCAATCTTTTTCTTTCAAAAGAATAATATATTTTAAATTAACAGCTTTTAAAGCTTGCGACCAATTGTGTTTAAAACTAGTTTTTATTAGGCCTTCAATATGTTTGCCTTCAATTCGATTTTCATGAGTTTCTAGAGCAGGTATTTCATAGTTACGCGCACTTAAAGTATGAGGAAAATAACTTTCCGCTGGATTATAAATAATTTTATTATAAGCAAAACTAATTGGCAAATACATATGCCAAGGAAAAATTAATACTTGTTTTTCGCTGGTAGTTTTAAGTAATTTTTTTGCTATTTCCCATTCTTTGGGATAATCGCTTAATTTAATTTCTTGATAAAAGCCTGTTATAAATCCAGGATAATAAATTAATCCTAGAGCTATTACTAATAGCAGTTTTTTTAACCAGTTTAACATTTGATGCTCAAAATAGTAGGCGGTAAAAAATGCGTAAAAAAAAGCTAAAACTCCAATAATCTTGTGGGGTTCGCGCAGGATATATAATAAGGGGAAAGATTGATAAATAAAAATAATTACCGGTTCTAAAAACTTAATCTTAATTGCACTACTAAGAATTATTCCAATTATTACCAAACTCAGAAGAATTAAAGCGCTATTTTTTTCCTTTTCATAATTATTGCGCAGATACTTAAAAAAACCTAATATACTAAAATATAACCAAAATAAAGTAATAATTAGCCAAAAAGGCAGACTGTTTTTTAGGCTAACAATTTGTCCTTCTCCTTCATACCAGAAACCATATAATCCCAGTAGGTTGGGTAACAGACCATATTGTTGATCAGTTGTAGAAACAAAGGCATAAAGATCTTGATGATTGAAACTAAGCAATGTTTGGAGGTTTTCTCGGTTACTTAAGATCAATGCTGAGCAAATAACCAAGATAATTAAAGCAATAATAATTAAAATTAATGCTTTTATGTTTTTATAACTGTGTAAATAACGCGCATTGATTAAAGAGTAAAATAAAAGAAAAATAAGCGCGATAAAAAAGAAATGAATTGAGGTTAAAAATAATAATAGTAAATATAATAATACCGTTAAGAAACGGTGATTTTTTGGTTGTGATAAAATTACTAGCATTAACTGGGAAAATAAAGCATAGCCTAGGATTACCAAATATTGACCTGATAAAAAGCGGCTGTAAACGAAAGGATTAAAGGTAATAATACCGGCAAAAATTAATTTACTGCTAATTTTATGCATTGGCAAACTGTAGTAACTACCCAACAATAGATAAGTTAGGATGCCGATATAAATTATTTTTTGCAGTAGCTGGACGCTTAAGAATTGATTAAGTAAATAAAATATACCGGATAAGACAAAAGAGGGATTAGTTACTTTTGGTGGTTCAATGTTTGCGACATTGAGTCCATCAAGTGTAAAAAATCTACCAGGTGGCAATAAAGGCAGAATAATAAAAAATAATAAAATCAACATCAAGATAGGAATAAGTTTTTTACTCATCATTATTTTATATAAATAATAACGGCTTCATTATTATCGGCGGGGTTTTTTGTTAGCAAAAAGCGATTGCCGAAATCCGCATTAATTTTTTGTGCCAATAATAGATTTTGAGGATTATGAATAATAATTGATTGATAATAACCAAATTCTTGGTTAATTTTACGAGTTAAGCGGTAAGCTTGATTATAATGTTGCAGATTTTGAAAGATGGGGTTAATTTTTTCTTCACTCTCCCCTACTACATTAATTATTGGTCGATCATCTTTAGTTATGGTTGACACAGTTGAAATAGGAGCAGGAGTATTAGTCTGTAATTTGATATTTTGTTTATTAGGATAAATTAATATGATAACTAATCCGCTTATTGCCCCAAAACAAAAAAAAGCAATATTATTATTAAATATATTCAGGGGTAATTTAAGTGGAATTGAGGAAGGAGGTGGGATTTTAATCTGAGGCAGTTGCCAAGTAGCTACTTCAGTGATGACACGATGGTGTAGGTTAAAAAAGGTAATTTTTGGTAGTTTGATTTGGGAGATCATTGATATAATCGGTTCAAAGACACTTAAATATAATCGTCTGATCTTCAAGCGCAAGTACTGCACGAGTTTGGCTAAAGTTATCTGAGGCAGTTGAATAGAGGGTAAATAAAAGCGGATGTTTATTTTGAGTTTGGGAAATCTAATCTTAATTTTTGGTAGTTGTTTGTCTGTGGTATGATAGAGATAATCTTTTTTGGGTAATTTAATTTTAGGGATTGTTAATTGATATAAACTGATTTTTGGTAGTTTAATTACTTCGATTACGGGACCAAAAATTAGGTCAAAATAATTGATATTGATTAGTTTGTGTAAAAGATTAAGACCAAAATTAGCATTGGTTTTTAAGTGTTTAAATGTTCTATTTTTTTGACTAATAAATTTGCTATATAGATTTGATAGGGCTACTACCGCTGTGTTTTTACTTCTTTTTACAGAGTTGATTACTGGATTAAAAATAATAAGATAACTGCGGTGAAAAAAAACCATAAGAGAATTTAAATTAGTTGTAGGCAGTTGAATCCGAGGAAATGAGATTGTTAAGGGGCGGATATCTTTTATCAGACAGATAATGGGATTAAAGACTAATAAATAAAAACATTTAAACAGTGAGGGTCTTTTACTATAAGAAGAGTTAATAATAAAGTTTGATTTTGGGTAAGATCGTTTGATATTAAAAAGAAAAAATTTATTTAATAGATTTGTCATTTTATATTGAGGTAGGAAAATAGTTGGCAGTTGAAGCGGTGGAATTTTTTTTAAGAGGTTATGTCCTATTTTTTTAACAATAGAGATATCAATAATTTGCCCAATAAGGCCAATGATCAAGAAATAATAAGCATAAATAGCCATGATTTCAGCTAAGTCTTCACGTTGGAAGATGATTAATAACGGGTAAAAAGTTAAAAATACTAACGCAGCAATAAAACTGGCGCGATTATCGAGTTTAAGGAGATTTATCAGCAAAATAAAGCTAATAATTAGACTTAAATCTTGGTTGATAATGGAGGTTAGATAGAAATAAATAGCTAAGGTGAGAGTAATTTTGAGATAGTGAAAATCTGTCTTAAGATAATTAATAATAGTGATTTTCAGTCGATTGAGTTTTGAGTTTTTAGCTGGATTAACAATAAATAGCCCCAGAAAACTTAGGAAACCCAAAAAAATACCGGAAAGAAGATTCTCAAAATAAATTGTGCTGGTTAAAAAAACGAGGCTGGCAGCGATACTAATTACAATATCTGCCATAATCTTCTTACTAATTTATTGACTAAATTCGACGCTTTCGATAATCATTGAAGACCCAGCAGTATAAAAGCCGACTCCACCACTTTTTATCTCACCATCATTAGCATTAGCAAGCGGGGTGAAATTTGAGCCGTCTATTGAGAAATAACCTTTAATTTTGGAACCTTTAAGAACCATCTTCAGCCAAATCGGTTTTTCTCTTTCTATGGTGAAATTGTTGATAGAACCCTGATCAAGGACAGTAGTAGCAGTTTTAGTACCAATTTTTCCGATTTTAAACAATCGCCAAGAATTGGTATCAATGCCGTCAAAGACTAAATAATAGCCAAAATTAGTTGCAGAATCTTGGCGGCCGGAAATACCAAATGACCCTTTTTTATTTGGATAGATTTTGGCGGTATAAGAAAAGTTGCGAACAGAAGTAATTTTTTTAATATTGCTATAACCTCCGCCTACACCCCATAGTTGTAATACATTTGTACCATTGAATCTTTTGTATGATAAATTGTCATAGTTATTAGATTTTAAATCTTCTTTAAAATTATCGTCACTTTCAGCCCAAATACGGTCAAATAAGACTTCAGTTGTGGACTTAGCTCGTGAAGTAAGTTCTATTTGTATTTTTTGTATCTCTTCCCAATTAATATTAGAGTTGCCTTTGCCTTCGCTGAAGAATTTATCTTTAGGCATTTTAATTACACTCCACCCGACCTTGACATTAACAATTGGGTATTCGACTACTCCTTCTTTGGAAGCAAATCTGACGATTAATGATTGAATATTATCAGCATCATCAGCTTTAGCGACAAAGGTAAGCATTTTGATGACAGCATAGTCTTTTAAATTAACACGAGTATTAAGAGTACTAACAACCGGTTGTTTATCTTTAGATTTTAAGGCCAGACTCATTTTCCCATCCATATAATTATCATCTTCATATGTACCATCTCCTTCCCAAACTTCATTATCTTCAAATGAAGCAATCTCAACCGTACTACTTTTACTGTATTTATCAGTATAATTAGCTTGATATCTTTTATCGGTGAATTTCATTTCTACCACATTTTTTTGGGTGTATGGACTTGGAAGTAAAGAAACAGCACCTTCGTTAAACAGATAGATGATAAAGATAATTACTGCGACAAAGATAGTAAAAGGAATAAAACGAGTAATACTTTTGTGATTGCCTGAAGTAACCGGTTGAGTTTGGGTATTCAGATTAAGCTGGGTAAAGTTACTGGGTTTATTCTCCATAATGACCTATATTATATACTATAGTTTAAATAATGTCAACCTATAATAAGACTAAAATTAAGTAAAAAAATAGGCTTTAATATATTTGTTTAACATTAATTTAATATTAATAATTTTGATAGTATATAGATTAATAAATATTATATAATAAATTTATGGCAGGTTGGATAATTTATGCTCTACTATCGGCAATTTTTGCTGCTTTGACGGCGATTTTAGCAAAAATTGGTGTAAAAGATGTTAATTCTAATTTAGCAACGGCGATTCGGACAGTAGTTATTTTGATATTTGCTTGGGGAATAGTACTGATGCAGGGTACCAGCAAACAAATTTTTTCTATCTCAAAAACAGCATTAATATTCTTAGTTTTATCAGGAGTAGCGACCGGATTATCCTGGCTTTTTTATTTTCGCGCCCTTCAGCTTGGTAAAGCTTCTCTAGTTGCTCCTATTGATAAATTAAGTCTGGTTTTAACAATTATCTTTGCTGCTTTATTTTTAAAAGAAAAGGTATCGTTAACTGTAGCTTTCGGTGCTGTCTTAATGACGCTAGGTACCATCATTATCGCTTTGGCAAAATAGTTCATTTATTCCTCTACTCTAAACTTTACTAACATCACTTATTATTTAGATCAATAATCAACCTTATTATTGTTAAATTAACAGCAAAAAAATAAAATTAGAAAATTTTATTTTAATAAAATTAAGTTTAATCAGATACTTCAAAATATAAACCTATAAA
>CAZYRU010000027.1:0-10481 GCA_964649995.1 uncultured Gammaproteobacteria bacterium | reverse complement strand
AATTTTATATCCTCTTGCTTTTGCTTTCTTAAATAGCCCCCGTTATCCCCATTACTACGGCGCAGTTTATTATAGTTTTTTTATTGTTGTAAGCTATCTGGCTTTCAGGCAGAAAAAAATTCAACTCTTGCCTTTTGCCAGCGCTATTTTTTTACTAATACTGTTTATTTTTTTTAATAGTCAAAAATATATCTTCTTAAAAGAAGGCGACAATCAAATCAAAAAAGCTGAGGAAATTGCCGAAACGATTTTGGCTCATCATCCCCAAACACCTTATCAAATCGTCGCTCTGCCTTCTACTGAAACTGACGGTCATATTCGTTATTTTTTAGAGATCAAAGGTAAACGACCGATGCCTGAGGATACAAATGAATATGTTAAGGAGCTTTATGTACTCTGCCGTGAAACAAACTGTTCTCCTGATAATAATCCTCAATGGCAGATTGCTTCATTTAAAAATGCTAAAATAGACACTAAATGGTTCATTCAAGATTTTTATATTTATAAAATCGTCCATGGAAATTAAAATCTCCCTCATTATTCCCTGTTATAATGAGGAGCTTAATATTCAAAAAGGCGTCCTGGATAAAATCGGCAATTACACTAGAAATCACCGCTATTTTTTAGAGGTAATTATTGTTGATGATGGATCAAGTGATAAAACTAAACAAATTGTCAAAAAAAAATATTTACCTCTTTTTCCCAAAATGCAGTTGGTAGAAAATAAACATCTAGGTAAAGCTCGAGCGATTATCACCGGTATTAATAAAGCGCAGGGAAATTACGTTATGTTTTCTGACATTGACTTGGCTACTCCAATTGAAGAAGCAGAAAAGCTAATTAAAGAAATTCATCATGGTTATCATATTATTATTGGTTCGCGTTCTTCTGCCCGTCAAGGCGCACCTTTATTGCGCAAAATCATGGCAGTAGGTTTTATTAAACTAAGAAATTTAATCTTTGGTTTAAAAGGAATTAAAGATACCCAATGCGGTTTTAAAATTTTTGCTAAAAAACAAGCCGAAGAAATTATTGCTAAGTTATTATTATTTAAAAATAATAAAAATCCAATTCAAGGATCATCAGTCTCAGCCGCTTTTGATCTAGAATTTCTCTTTCTCGCTGCTAAAATGCAACTAAAAATAAAGGAAATCCCTGTTATTTGGAAACATGTGGAAACAAAAAATGTCAACTTTCTTAAAGATACATTTGAAACGCTTAAAGATATGTTGAAAATGAAATATTATGACTTAACTCGCTGCTACCATGTCTAAAATCATAAAGAGGAACTGGTTATTTTTTGTTTGGTTAACGCTTTATTTTGGGTTTATAAGCTGGCGTTTGATTAATCACCCCACGCCTTTTTTTGATTGGGACGAGGCAATTTATATGCAATCGGGAAAGGAAATGTGGGAACAAAAATCCTATTTTATCCCTCTTTGGCAAGGACAAATATGGCTGGATAAACCACCACTAATTCCCCTTATTTATGCTCTTGTGGCTAACTCCTTTGCAGTTATTGCCCCACCGGAAATTTCTACTCGCCTTTTTACTTTAATTATTGCCTTATTGACTTTAACCTTAATCTATTTTTTTTATCTTAAGATAATTAAAGATTGCCTAGCCGCTTTTTTAGTAGTTTTAATCTCATCTTCTACGCCGATTTTTTTTCAAAGATCTCAGGTGGTAAACTTAGATGTTTTTTTACTACTTGGTTGGAGTGGATATTTGTTATTTTTTGAGAAATTCTGGCTTAGTTTTTTCTTTTTGTTTTTAGCAGTATTTAGCAAATCACTCTTAGGTTTTTACCCTCCTTTAATCATGACTTTTTATTATCTGTATCTGTTTTTTAAAAAAAAAGTGCGCGGCCCAAAATTAATTTCTCTGCTAAAAAAGATATCCTTTCAGATAGCTATGCTGTTAAGCTGGTATTTGATTATGGGGTTAATTTTTGGTCAAGATTTTATTAATCAACATCTAATCGAAAGTCACTGGCGCCGAGTAGCTTCCTCTATCGAATTTCATTTTGGTGAACGCATTTTTTACCTTACCTTAGCTTATCAACAAATGCATCTCTTTGCCCTACTAGCTTTAGTTGGTTTAATGATCGCTACCTATGAACTCTTTTTAAAAAACAAGATCAATCTTCTACCTTATTTATTGATCGTTCCTTGGTATTTGTTTCTTAACTTAACTAAAACAAAAATCTTTTGGTATTTTTTTTCCTCAATTCCACAACTGGCTGCTTTAAGCATTTATCCATTAATCAAACTCAAAAAAAAACCAGTTCTTTATTATGGATTATTTTTTTTCTTGTTGGGTTATCTAATTTTTACTATTAAAACCAGCGGTATTCTTACTACTAATTTTTCGCAAAAAGAAGATTATTATTATTTATCCCTTTACGCCAAAAGCCACTGCCGGCAATTGACTATTTTGCTTAATCCTGCAACTCGACACAGTTTTGCCGCTTTGGATAATATGGGGCTTACCATCACTACCACTAAATGGTGGGGAGCGCATCCATCAATTATCTATTATTTTGGTAAAAAAGTGAATTTATTTTATGATGATACTTCCTTTATCCAACAACTTAAACAAAATTCAACTGATTGCTTTGTGGTGGAGAAAGACGATTATCAACTAATTAATCTACAGCTGGAAAAAAAGTACTTATTAAAACAATTTAATAATTATTATCTATATCGCTATCGATTATAATAATCTTAGCTGTAATAAAAAATATGTTTAATATCGAACTAATCTTAAAAAAAATTAAGCACAATATTAATACTGTTGATTTAATCGCCTTAGTAGGTATTCTGGGCATTTATTTAATCACTCGCCTTTTTGCATTAAATAACTTTCCTATTTTTGTTGATGAAGGAATCTATATTCATTGGGCCAAAATTGCCCGCGCCGATGCCAGCTGGCGTTTTATTTCCTTAACCGATGGTAAGCAGCCACTTCATACCTGGGGAATAATCCCATTTTTAAAACTTTTTCCCAATGATGCGCTTTTGGCTGGCAGACTTTTCTCGGTTTGCAGCGGATTAGTAGCGTTAGGAGGAATGTTTTTTCTCCTATACTATCTTTTTGGAAAAAAAGCCGCGATTTTAGGCGTTTTTATTTATGTATTAACTCCTTTTTTTTTATTCTATGACCGTCTCGCATTAGCTGATTCCGCCGTTAATGCCGGATTTATCTGGATGCTATTTTTCTCAATTCTTCTTATTAAAACACTGCGTCTTGATGTTGCTTTAATATTTGGCTTAATCTCCGGTCTGGCTTTATTAATTAAGTCATCATCATGGTTGTTTCTCGGACTCGCGGCTTTAGCGCCAATTTTAGCTTGGAAGAAAAAGATTAACCGCTTTTTCCATACCTGGCTAAACTATTATATTCTTTATGGTTTAACTTTTGTCTTGGCGTTCGTAATTTACAACGTTCAAAGACTTTCTCCTTTTCTCCATTATGTAGCAGAAAAAAATAAAACTTTTGTGATGACTTTCTCCGAATTTATCCGTAATCCTTTTTTTAGTTTTTTTGTCAATATCAAAAATCTCCCGATTTATATTTTGCTTGAAAGTGGCATAGTTATTTTTATTCTTGGATTAATCGGTTTTTATCTCATTTTTCAAAAACACTGGCGCTTAGCAACATATTTAAGCGCGTGGTTTCTTATTCCTTTTATGATGATTGCTTTTTTTTCTAAAGTAATTTTTCCTCGCTATCTTATTTTCTTCGCCAGTCTGCTAGTAATTACTACTACTTATCTATTTGTTTATTTAAAAAAACACCGACTACTCTCCTCAAGCATATTGGGAATCGTGCTATTAATTAACGGCTATTTTAATTACACCATCTTGATTGATTATAGACACTTACCTTTTCCAGAGGTTGATCGCGGCCAGTATATCACCGGTATTACTGCCGGCTGGGGAGTAAAAGAAATAATGGAGATTGCTCGTCAGCTTAGTCAAAAAAAACCTGTGCTTCTTTTGGCTGAAGGCAATTTTGGTTTAATTGCCGATATGCTTTATGTTTATAAGCAGCCTAATGATCCAATCGAAATCCGTGCCTTCTGGCCGCTTAATAAACAAGATCTTATCGCCAATCAGTCAGAATTAAAGAATAAAATTGTGTTGGTAGTTTTTTCCCATCGACAACAATTTAGCTCTGACTGGCCAATTAAATTAATCAAAAAATATCCTAAACCCAATAGTAACTTAAGTTATCATCTATTTTTACTTAAACCCAATTAAGAAGCAAGAAAATAAGCAATCATCACCCCAAGAAAACCAATTAAACTAATGAGATTAGCGATCACTCTAATTGGCGTATCTGTAAATTTAAGATCAATTTGATGACTGCCTGGCGTAACTACAAAAGTAATGAGTTTTAAATCATTTTGATCGTTGATCGTTATCTTTTCTCTATTTAAAAAAAGCTCCCAGCCAGGAAAATTAAAGGTATTAATTTGTAATTTCATCTCTGTCTGCGCTTTAATCAGAAAAACCTTATTCTGAAAATCATTTCTTAATACCTGGATTTCTCCTTGACCAGAAAGAGGAATAATTGGCCTTGCCGGCAAATCATTTTCTTCTATCGCAGGAATAGTAGTATGCAAAAGTGACTTGCGGGTTTTTACCTGGGCGGGAATAAATTCAAAGGAGGAGCGGCTTACCTGCCACTGAATCTTATAGGGAGTAATTAAATCTGAATCTTTAACTAATAAATATTGATTAGGATGAAAATATTTTTGATAAATAAATACTGTGGTTATTACTAAAATAAAAATACTGATTTTTCCTAAAACCGGTTGCAGCTTAAAGAGAAAAAATGCTCCATAACCACCAATAAGAGCGATAAATAAAGCAGCAAAGGTTAAAAACCGCCACGGAAACTGAAGGTACCAAAGATAATTAATTTGCCGCCAAATAAAAAAAGAATAATCAAGCGTCATAAAAATACTGACTAAAAATAGCGCAAGAAAAAAGAAATAATAATTTAAAACGTTTAATTTATTATCTTTTTTTAAGCGTAAAAAATAGCCGCCGGCGCCAATTAAAGAAATAAGCACTAAAAATAAATGAATTTTTCCTAGCTGAAATGTCATTCCATCCGCTAAATTCGGCCCTGATCCACCATAACCCCAACGCGACTGCCAAAGCTGAGATAAAGAAACAAAATGAATTTGATAATTGGCTAATTCTTTAGTCAAAACTGCCTCTACTAAAGTAAATTTTCTCTCCACTAAAGATGGCAGCCAAAAAAAAGCGGATAAAGAAAGACTGAATAACGCGGATAATAATAAATATCCCAAATATAAAAACCGTGCTTTGTCTTTCAAAACAAATAAAAATAGACTCAATAGTAACCAGTAAAAAACCGCCGGAAAAGCAATTAAAGGATGAGTAAGGATTAATAAACCTATTGCTATTCCTAATCTTAAACTATATTTAAGATTAGTTTGTTCATAAAGATTAATAAAACCTAAAATTATATACGGCAAAATTGCCATACTAAAAAATTCTGCCAATGCTCCTCGGACATAGATATTAACCGCATGATAAAAAAAATAAGTATAAAGACAACTGGCCAATAAAGCAGGTAAACGACTAGTAAGTTTCTTTACCAAAATAAACATTCCCCAAGCGGCAAGAATAAATCCTCCAATACAAAGCAGTTTTATTGACCAAATTAAAGAAATACCAATAAGGCGAAAAAATAACGCTACATAATAAATTAAAGGCGGATAAAAATTAAATAGAGGATAACCATACCCAAAGCCTAATCCATCTACCCAGCGGGGGAAAAAATATCCTTGTTTGACACCCTGCTCTAATAAAAATAAACGAACTATGTGTTGATCATCATGCATCGAAAAATATCCAGGTTTCAATAAACTGATGAAAGCGGGAAGTGTTATAATTAAAATCAATAATAAATCCCAAACTAAAAAAAGCAGTACATTAAAGTTAATTTTTTTCATGAATTAATTATTGACAATTAATATTCTATTTTAATTTATGGAGCAAGAAATTAAAAGTATTAAGTCGCGTAGTTTCTTAAGCGTTTTAAGTCTCTTAGGACAAAGTTCCTATTCCGCTGCCTTAGGTTTTATTGCCTTTTTTATTTTAACTCTAAAGTCAGGAGTTTATCTTTTGGGAATTTATAACACTGTTTTGGCCATGATGGCATTTTTTAATTATTTTACCAATCTAGGTTTGGCCGCTGCTATAGTGCAAAAAAAAGAGATTGAGGAAATTGATCTAAACAGTGCTTTTTGGATTCAATTCTTTCTCTCTACCTTAGCCGTAATCATTGGTTATTTTCTCACCGACGCTCTTTTTCATTATTACAAAGACCTTCCTCCTAAAGCAGTCTATCTTTATTGGGCTATTTTAATTTCTTTTTTTATTTTATCTTTCAAAACTATTCCTTCGGTTTTATTGGAAAAAAAAATAAAAATCTATAAAGTGGTTCTAGTCCAAGCAATCGAAAATACCGTTTTTTATCTTTGTGTTATTATTTTTTCTCTACTTAATCTAGAAATTTTTAGTTTGGTATTAGCGGTTTTAGCCCGCTCAATTATTGGAACAGTCTTAATGTATTCCTTTAACCCTTGGATGCCAAAAAAAATATTTTCTTTAAAATCCGCCAAACAACTGCTTCAATTTGGTATTCCGTTTCAGGGAAATTCTTTTTTAGCTTTGATTAAAGATGATCTGCTCATTATTTATTTAGGCGGAGCAATAGGTATGAAAAATCTCGGCTATGTAACTTTTGCAAAAAAATATGCCGAATTTTCTATTCGTCTAATCACCGATAATGTAAATCGAGTTGCCTTTCCGGTATTTTCCCGACTACAAAAAAACTTACCGCTTTTGAAAAAAAGCGTGGAAAAAATTTTGTTTTTTGAAACCCTACTAACTTTTCCTATTATTATTGGCGCAATCTTTATCTTTGATAATTTACTAAAAATCCTTCCCGGCTATTATCAAAAATGGCAGCTCGCACTTTTTTCTTTCTATTTTTTTTCTCTTTCGGCGCTGTTTGTTAGCTCAACGACTGGCTTAATTAACTTATTTAATGCCGTAGGGAAAGTAAAATTTAGTCTTTATTTTATGATTCTCTGGACCGGACTAACCTGGATTTTAGTTCCTGTCCTGATCAAATTTTTTGGCTATAATGGCATTGCTCTGGCCTTTTTTTTAATGAATCTTATTAATATTTTTATTTTTTTTGTAGCAAAAAAATTAGTAAATTTTTCCTTAGCCAACTCGATTCGCAAGCCATTAATCGGTACACTCATTATAGCGATTTATCTTTTTTTAATTAAAAAAACCGTTGGTAATCTTTATTTTAATTTATTACTTTCCTTCAGCGGTGCTATAGGAATCTATACATTAATCATTCTCAAAAATAATCGCCACTTAATTGACGAATTAAAAACTTTACTCAACAATACAAAAAAAACTTATGGAAACTAAACTAGCGATTATAACCGCGGTTTATAACCATTATACGCTTTTGAATGACTTTTTTTTTAGTCTTAATCAGCAAAATAATACCAATTTTAAATTATTCTTAAGCGATACCTCAGAAAAAAAACAATCAATTCCCTCTCAATCATTTGCGCTGGAGATTCTCAATCTTAAAAACTTAGGCTATGCTTATGCAATTAATCAAGGTTTAAAAAAAGCGGCTAACTCTGGCTTTAATTATTTCTGCATCATCAATGATGATACATATTTCAATAAGGATTTTGTTGATCAGGCACTTAAATCTTTAGTCAAGTATAGTCCGGCTCTTATTGGCGGTAAAATCTATTACGCTCCAGGTTATGAATATCATAAGCATTACAATAATAATCTAGGCAAAGTAATTTGGTATGCCGGCGGAGAAATGGATTGGCAAAATTGTCTTACTCGCCATATCGGTGTAGATCAGGTTGATACCGGCCAATTCGCTCAATTCGCCCCAACAGAGTTTATTACTGGCTGCTTGATGCTTTATCATAAAAAAATTTTAGAAACAGTCGGATTCTGGGATGAAAAATATTTTCTTTATTATGAAGATGCTGATTATTGTCAACGAACACAACTAAAAGGTTTTCCGTTATACTATGATCCCTCCATTATTATTTATCACAAAAATAGTCAATCAACTCAAGGCCCCGGTTCCTTACTCCACCAAAAATATCAGAAAAAAAACCAACTGAGATTTGGTTTAAAATATGCGCCTTGGAAGACTAAACTCCATTTAATAAAAAATTATTTTTTATCCTAAGTCTCTTAACGAGAGTAACCGGATTGAATATATCCGTTCTCCTGTAATAGTGACAAGACCTCATTTAATTTATCTAATCTAATATAAAGGTCGCTGGCCAAAACAAAAGAAGAGGGTGATTTAAGAATGGTTACCCCTTTTAGATTCTCTAATGCAATATATTTGCCTTGCATCCAATTAAGAAAAAACTGACCAAACTCCAACGCCGGCGTACTAAAAATTGATGCCTCATGACGATAAATAATTATTTTAGGCGGATGACTTTCCATTTGTTTTAAAAAATCTTGTTTTAGATAGGCATTCTCTCTAAACTGCGGCAACAAAGAAGGATATTTTCCT
The DNA here is from genome assembly GCA_964649995.1 of uncultured Gammaproteobacteria bacterium. Classification (GTDB taxonomy): domain Bacteria; phylum Patescibacteriota; class Microgenomatia; order UBA1406; family GWC2-37-13; genus CAZYRU01. The sequence continues at coordinate 1,847 of CAZYRU010000027.1, read as the reverse complement.
GCCAATTGCCCTTTAGTCACATAAAATATTTCCTGTGGTTCATAAGGACCAATCCAATAGTATTCTCCGTGATTCAGTAATGAATCGATAAACTGGGCAGTATAGGAAAAATCATAAATTGAAGGCATTTTTTGCGTTAAACGCTGAAAATATTTTTCATACGAGTTTTTTATCAAGCAACCGCCGGAAAAAATTAAAAAGATTGTTAAGATGACCTGTGCTAATCTTAATAGGTCTCTTTTTAACAAGTTTCCTTCCTGTATTTTTTGGATTTTTTGGATTAAATAAAGTACTAATAAGCTGGCAATTACACCCAAAACCAAAAATAAACTTCCCTGGTAATCGGTTTCTTGTACTATCTGAATATTACTACGAGGCGCAGAAAACACTAATGTTAAGAGATATAAAACGCCAATAATAACATTAAAATTAACCAATAAAATTGCCAACACAAAACTCCCCAATGCTGCCAATGCGCCTATTGGTAAATATAAGTTTGTTTCCGGTATCTTTGCCAACAAAGCAAAATAATTACCGATAAAGTTATAAAGAAGCGTCAAACTAAATTTAAGCGGATTAAAATGATTACCCTTTACATAATTGGGTAAAGAAATATAATGTTGAGTATTGTAAATTACATTAGCAAAATAAAAATCTTGCCAGCTGTGAGTAAGAAACAAATAAGTGAAATAAATTCCATAAGGAGCAGCAATCCAAAGCAGTTGTTGTACTATTCTTTTTCCATTATTACCCAACAAATAAATTTGCCATAAATAAAAAACTATTCCTATATAAACAAAAGTTAAGGAAGAAAAAATTAACGCAAAGTTAATCAAAGCTGCCACCCGCAATACGGCTATATTGATTTTTTTATTCAGCGACAACACCAATAACAACCAAAAATTTAAGGAAAAAAATAAGACGGCCAGACTATCGGCCAAATATAGATGAAACCAAAAATATACCGCCATCGCCGGATAAATCACTAAAAAAATCAGAAAATAAGTATATAAAGAACGTAGGTTTTTTTTAATCCAAAAACCTAAAATTAATAAACAACTAAAATTAAAGAGGGCAAAAAGTAGACGGAATTTAACATACGAATTAAAGACCAAACGCAGAAGCAAGGCGGCAAAATACCAAGCAAAAGGCAGATGATGATCAAAATACTGCAGATAAGGAATCTTGCCTTGATTAATAAATCTCCCCCCTAAAAGATTAACAAACTCATCTGGATAACTCACATATTTAGCATTAAGAAAAAATAATACTAAGGCAGCAAAAATTAATCCTCCCTCAAGACTGATTATTTTTTTAACAATTTTAGAGAACATATTTGTTTATTATACTTAACTCCTAAATAAATTAAGTTAAAAATTAAACCGAGGCAAATAATTAAGTGTTTGAGGTCTAATCCCGATTGAGTAAAACTACCTTGAAGAATAAAGGGTGAATAAGAAAGAAGCAAGCCAAAGAAAAAAATGCCTAAGTTATAAATCAACTCTTCCCAATAAGGTAGTAGAGTGAACAAATTAAGAAAATACCAAGGTTGTACCTCGATTTTAAAAGCTAATCCTGCCAAAAACAAAATCTGTAGAAGAAAAACGCCTAAATTAAAAAGGGATTGTTTATTGGGGGCAACAAAAATTAAAGGCAAGGTGAAATATTTAATTCCTGCGGCGAAGATTAAGCACACTCTGCCGAAAAATTTTTTTCTTTTCAGCCAGAGAAAATAAAATCCCATCAGTGCTAAACTGGTCATTATTAGATCATTATGACTATTAACTAACCCTTCTACAACCACTAAGGGACTGGTAGCAAAAAACAACGCAGCTTTCCGACTAATT